>HF986349.1:100608-108767 GCA_000432655.1 Bacteroides sp. CAG:1060 | reverse complement strand
CCATTATCGGAGTTATTATTGCGAGAAAGAAGGGCGCGGACTCTTCCGGCGAGACTCAGGTGCGTGATACCGGCTCTTTGGCCTCATATCCCGTTCAGGCCCTGTTGGCAGTATTTTCCAATCCGGCGGCATACGCCGTCATGTTCGGACTTTTGGGCATGATGAGACTGGGGAGTGAAGAGCGCGTGACCCCGGCATGGGCTATCGTCATGTGCGTGGCTTGTGGCGAATTGCTTTATTGGTCGCTTGTAGTGTTCGGACTTTCCAAGTTCATCAAGCTCGGACCACGTTCTATTCAGATTATGAATAAGGTGGCCGGAATTGCGATTTGCTGTTTTGCCGTTTTCGTACTGATTAGAGGAATTGTGACATTATAGAATATTGTCGAAAATGAAGATTAAGAATATTTTGGGTCATTGGTTTGTCAAGAACGTGCTTCTTGCCGCACTGCTGATATTCGCGTTTGTGATGGTGGTGAATTTAGCCCTTTCCATGTGCACAAGACACGGACAGGAGATATCGGTGCCGGATTTTTATGGTATGACCGCGCAGGAGGCTGTTAATCTGGCGGAAGCCGCCGAAGTGTCGGTGGTTGTGACTGACTCTGTGTATGTGCGGGGTATGACTCCAGGTGCTGTGTATATGCAGACGCCTAAAGCCGGAGCGCATGTGAAGAAAGGGCGTACAATCATACTTACCGCCAACACGATGGTTCCGAGCGAAGTATATATGCCGTCTTTGGTGGGCTGTTCGCTTCGTCAGGCCAAAGCGGAACTTCAGAGGTCTGGTCTTATTCTTGGCAGACTAATCTATGTAAAGGACATGGCTACCAATTATGTACTTAGACAGCAGCGCTATGGCGTTGATGTCGCACCGTTTACCCCTATGTCCAGTGGTACCGTCATCAATCTTGTACTCGGTCTGAGCAGTGACGACCAGGCCATTGTCCCTGACCTTCGCGGAAGGCAGTACCGCAACGCCGTGGATGTCATTCAGGATAATTCTTTGAATGTCGGACGTCTTCATTTTGACTCTACGGTGAAGAATTCCGCCGATTCGCTGGCAGCGATGGTGTATTCACAGAGGCCGTCACCCAATGAGGAGAGTGTCATGAAGGGATCGGACATATCCTTGTACCTCACTTTGGATGAATCCAAGGTTCCTAACAAGTCGAACGCCAAAGTCAAGTAAGCATGTCGGAAGAACTGTTTGAACATTTCCGTTTCGAAGTAGATAAGGGACAGGCTCCCATGCGAGTGGACAAATACATGTGCACCCACATGGAAGATACCTCGCGCAATCGTGTCCAGCAGGCTTTGAAGGAAGGCTATGTGCGTGTGGGAGAAGAAATTGTCAAGGCCAACTATGTTGTTCGGCCCGGAGATATTATCCGCTTTGTGATGCCGTATCGCAGGCGAGGACTGGAAATTCTCCCTCAGGATATTCCTCTCAACATTGTGTATGAGGATGAAGATGTGCTGGTAGTGAACAAGCCTGCAGGTATGGTGGTTCATCCCGGACACGGCCATTTTGAGGGAACTCTTATCAACGCGTTGTCTCACCATCTCGGCATCTCGCAGGGACCGGAGGCGGAAGATGAGCGTATGGGGATATTGGTCCATAGGATAGACAAGGACACCAGCGGTCTTCTTGCGGTGGCCAAAAACGAAGAATCGCAACTAAAGCTTGCCAAACAGTTTTTTGACCACAGTATCGACAGACGCTATGTGGCGATAGTCTGGGGAGATATCAAGGAAGACGAAGGGACGATAGAAGGCAATATCGGAAGAGACCCTAACGATCGTATGAGATTCAGGGTTTTTGAGGAGGAGGACAAGGGCAAGCGGGCAGTCACGCATTATCGTGTCCTGGAGCGTTTCGGCTTTGTGACTTGTGTGGAATGCAAGCTTGAGACCGGACGTACGCACCAGATTCGCGTACACATGTCGCGTATCGGTCACCCTATTTTCAATGACGAGAGATACGGAGGCAACGAAATCCGCAAGGGAACGATATATTCCAAATACAAGCAGTTTATCAGCAACTGTTTCGAATTGTGCCCGCGTCAGGCTCTCCATGCCAAGACTTTGGGTTTTGTGCATCCTCGCACGGGGGAGTGGCTTCAGTTTGACTCCGAAGTTCCTGAAGACATGAAGGCTCTTCTCGACAAATGGAGAAAGTATTGCACAGTAATGCCGGAAGAATGAGACGGAAGAGATTATATCTGCTGATTTTTTGTACGTTGTCCGCGGTGATGCTTTCTTTACCGTGGCTGGTTCCTCATTGCGGTGCTGTCGCTTTGGTGGCCTTCCTGCCTTTGCTGTGGGCCGATTGGGCTGCCGATGAGATGGACGTGAAGCATTTCTGGCTGTATTCTTTCTATACTTTCATCCTGTGGAATGCGCTTACCACCTTCTGGGTGTGTAATGCCACTGTGGGCGGCGGCATCTTCGCGATTGTGGCGAATGCCGCGCAAATGGCATTGGTCTGGATATTGTTCCGTCTGGCCAAGAAGTATCTTGGCGGAGCGGTTCCGTATATTTTCCTTGCGGTGATGTGGATTGCCTGGGAAAGACGGTATTTTTCTGTAGATATTTCATGGCCGTGGTTAACTCTTGGCAATGCGTTTGCCGGCAGTACGCGGTCTATACAATGGTATGAATATACCGGTGCGTTAGGAGGGTCCCTATGGATATGGCTCTGCAATCTGTCCATATTCGGACTTGTGCGCTCCATCGCCTGCGGAGTGGCAGCAAGATGGAACAATATGATGCGGCTGTCTTCCATTCTTGGAATCACCCTTGTCGTCTGCGGGCCTTTTGTCCTCTCGAAATGCATTTATTCTTCGTATGAGGAGCGTTCCGAGGGTAGTGTGGATGTGATAATAGCGCAGCCTAATCTTGATCCGTACGAAAAATTCGAGAGCCTGACCCAGGCTGAGCAGACGGATCGTCTTCTCGGACTTTTTTCTGCTGCGATGACTGCTTCCCCGGATTCTTCCAGGCGCTGTCTTCTGATTGCTCCGGAGACCTTCACTTCTGATATAGTTCTTCAGGATATCGAGTCTTCTCCTACTGTGCGGCGGTTTCGTGAGTTTCTTTCCGGTCACCCCGGTTCGGAGATGCTTTTTGGGGCAAGCACGACGGAGTTCTTCAGTACGGCTGCACCTCCGGATATCCTTGCCTGCCATTATGGTAACGGGTGGTATATAAATCGCAATACCGCATTTCTTCTGCAGACCGGCTCCCCGGCTCAGATGTATCATAAGAGTCGTCTTGTGGTCGGCGTGGAATTGACTCCATATCCCAGGATTTTCGTTCCGCTGGATGATTGGCTTTCCAGGAAAATGGGCGTTTCCTCACTGATGGGACGCTGCAAAGGGCAGGACGAGGTATCTGTACTTACCATGCAGGACGGGACAGCTCTCGGATGTGCGGTATGCTATGAATCCATATACGGGGAGTATTGCACCGGATATGTCAATGCCGGAGCTGAAGCTATGGCCGTGATAACCAACGATGCTTGGTGGGGAGATACGCCCGGATACAAACAGCATCTCAATTACTCGCGTCTTAGGGCCATAGAATTGAGACGGGATTTCGCCAGATGCGGAAATACTGGCATTTCTTGCTTTATTGATCAGAAGGGCGACATTGTGTCGAAGACCGACTGGTGGAAATCTCAGACTCTTCGCGGAAGTATAAACTTCAATACCGGGAAAACGTTCTTTGTCCGAAACGGCGATATCGTCGGCCGGGTGAGCACGCTTATGTTTTTCCTGCTCTCAGTACTGCTTCTTATACGGGTATTGATGCGTAAGAAACTGTCATAATTTCCAGTCAATAGGACTTTTACCCTCGGAAACCAGAATTTCGTTGGTGCGCGAGAAGTGTCTGCATCCAAAGAATGCTCCTCTCGCCAGCGGAGAAGGGTGTGCCGCTTCAAGGACATGGTGCCTGCTGCTGTCTATAAGGGCCGCTTTGCTTCTTGCATAATTGCCCCAGAGCAAAAATACCACACCGGTGCATTTTTGGGAGATAGTGCTTATTACGGCGTCCGTGAATTGCTGCCATCCGAGTTTGCTGTGGGATGCGGCCGCTCCTGCCATGACTGTGAGTACGGCATTGAGGAGAAGTACCCCCTGGCCGGCCCATGGAGAGAGGTCCGTACTGCCTGACATTCTGATGCCGAGGTCGTTTTCTATCTCCTTGAAGATGTTTTTTAGTGACGGAGGGGCCGGAATGCCCTGCGGAACGGAAAAAGACAAGCCCATAGCCTGCCCAGGCCCGTGATACGGGTCCTGACCGAGAATCACCACTTTTACCTTATCCAGAGGACACAGGTCAAATGCCCTGAAAATGCAGTTCCCCGGGGGATAGATCGTTATGCCTTCTTTTTTCTGCCGGTGCAGCTCCTGAACCAGGCTCATAAAGTAGGGTTTGTCGAACTCGTCCCTCAAAGCTGCTTTCCAACTGTCTTCCATCCGGACATTCATATCTTGTCAAGTTTTGTTTGTAAACTCTCAAATATAATCAAAATATGACTAACTTTGGAAGTTATGAAACACAAAGCGTTATTTCCAGGTTCCTTTGATCCGTTTACGGCCGGCCATCTGAATATTCTGACCAGGGCGCTCGGTATGTTCGATGAGGTCGTAGTGGCCATAGGTGTCAATCAGGACAAAAGGGGACTGTTCAGCAACGAGCAGAAGTTGGATATTATACATCAGGCTATAGATTCTCTTGATAATGTGGAAGTTACGTCCTATGACGGGCTTACTGTGGATATATGCAGGCAGTTGGGAATCAGACATATAGTGCGAGGTGTGAGAAATATGATAGATTTCGAAAACGAGAGAGCTATCGCTGACGCAAACCGTCGCATCGCACCCGAGATAGAGACAATCATCATTCCTACGGCCCAGGAGTATGCACACATATCTTCTTCTGCCGTGCGGGATTTGTTGAGGCATAACGGTGACACATCCCTGTTCCTTCCTGACGGGGTGATACTTCCCGAGGTGTTATGAGAAGTGTGGGAAAAATAATCCTTACGGTCTTCGCCGTCCTTGCTTTGCCGGTACTCCGTTGCTATGCTGATGATGACGAGCCGTATCGCTATGGTGCTCTGGACAGCCTGTTGACCCAGTTCTATGTGTCTCTTGAGCCGGAGAGCGTGGAGGTTAAGAACAAAGAGTTTGACGGGTTGATAGGTGTATGTACGGATTCCCTTACCCGTCAGCATGTTGCGCTTCGTATTCTCAATCATTACATGCATGCCAGAGTGATGGGAGAAGAGGCTGTGGCCATTCATATCTTCGACGAGTGGCTCAAGAGCGGAAAGGTGAAGGCGACCAGCGAGTTTGAATATATGGAAGCCGAGATGTTTGCCAACTGCAACCGCAGATCGCTTCTTGGGATGACGGCGGAGAAGATTCCTCTTATCAAGCCTTCCGGCAGAAAGATGATTGTCCCGGAGGACGGGAAGATAGCCGTCCTGTTCTTCTATGACACGTCCTGCGCCAAGTGTCGTCTGGAATCCATGGTTCTTCCTTCTGTCCTTGACAATGTGGATTTTCCCATGAATTTCTATGCTGTGTATGTCTCTGACAACAAGAGGGATTGGAAGGCGTTCAGACGCAACTTCAAGATTAAAAACAAGAAAGTGAGACTCGTTCATCTCTGGGATCCGGAAATGGATTCTGGATATCATCTTGCCTATGGTGTCACCGGAACTCCGAAGATGTTCCTTGTCTGGTCTGACGGTGAAATTATCGGACGCAGGCTGGAGGTGGATAATCTGGAAGAGATGATACGCTACATAAAGATAACCAATGAAGAAAAGTAAAAAGTATGTCGGCGTGGATCCGTTGTATCTTGATCGTCAACGTGAGTCCCTAAAAAGAAATCACCGCAAATCCGTGCTTTTCAATTCACAGGAAATTGCGGCGATTGATGAATACTGCAAGCGTTTCAATGTTTCCTCCCGCTCAGCGCTTATCCGCAAGACGGTGATGGAACAAGTGCTTTCCGGACTAGAGGAAAGTCATCCGAAACTGTTCTGAGAACAACTTTTAGAATACAAAGGATATTACATCCTCTATAGTCTTGACATAGTGGAATTCAAGGCCGCTTACATAGATGTCCTTGATGTCCTCGACGTCTTTTCTGTTGTCTTCAGAAATGACAATTGTCTTTACTCCGGCTCTTTTGGCTGCCAGAATCTTTTCTTTGATTCCTCCTACCGGGAGCACTCTTCCTCTCAATGTCATTTCTCCGGTCATTGCTATGCCCGATTTGATGGCTTCGCCTCTAAGTGCTGAAATCATGGATGTCACCATGGTGATTCCGGCAGAAGGTCCGTCCTTTGGAGTGGCGCCTTCCGGTACATGCACATGAATGTCCTTTGATGCGAACTTCTCTGAGTCCATTCTGGCGAGCTCCGGATGTGCTTTGATATACTGGTAGGCAATCGTGGCGGATTCCTTCATCACGTCACCGAGGTTTCCTGTCATTGTCATGACACCCTTTCCATTGGATACGGAGCTCTCGACGAATAGAATCTCTCCACCCATCTGGGTCCATGCAAGACCGGTAACCACGCCTGGGGCCTCATTGCCGCTCTGTTTGTCATGGAAAGCGGTAGGCAGGCCAAGATACTCTTTAAGCATATCTTTCTTTATGGTGCCAGGAAGCGGCTCCTCGAGTGCAACTTTCTTTGCGGTGACACGAGCGATTTTTGCAATCTGCTTCTCGAGTCCGCGCACTCCTGACTCATGGGTGTATTGGCTGATTATCGCCTCAAGTGCACCCTTGTCAATCTTAAGACTGCCTTTCTTGAGTCCGTGCTCTTCCATCTGCTTTGGAATGAGGAATTTCTTGGCGATTTCCATCTTTTCCTCGGCCAGATATCCGGTGACGTTAATCACTTCCATACGGTCCAGAAGGGCCGGCTGGATAGGGGAGATGCTGTTGGCCGTAGTGATGAACAGAACATTGCTCAAATCATAGTCCAGATCAAGGTAGTTGTCGTGGAAACTTGAGTTCTGCTCCGGATCGAGAGCCTCAAGAAGCGCTGATGACGGGTCGCCTTTGAAATCCGAACTGAGCTTGTCTATTTCGTCAAGCACGATTACAGGGTTGGAAGTGCCTGCACGGGCGATACCGTTGAGGATACGGCCCGGAAGTGCACCTACATAGGTCTTGCGGTGACCTCTTATTTCCGCCTCGTCGTGCATGCCTCCGAGGGCGATACGCACATACTTTCTGCCAAGAGCCTTGGCTACAGACTTTCCGAGGGAAGTTTTACCGACTCCCGGAGGGCCGTAGAGGCAGAGTATCGGAGATTTCATGTTCCCCTTGAGTTTCAGTACGGCAAGGTACTCTATGATTCTGTCCTTTACCGTGTCAAGACCGAAATGGTCGTGGTCAAGCACTTTCTGTGCGTGCGACAGGTCAAGGTTGTCCTTGCTCATCTCCTCCCATGGCAGTTGGAGCATGAATTCTATATAGTTGTACTGGACACTGTAATCCGGAGAGGAAGGGTTGTACTTTTCGAGCTTTGCCAATTCTTTTTCGAAGGCTTGCGCAATCTCTTTCGGCCATTTCTTCGTGGCGGCTTTCTCTCTGAATTTGTCGAATTCTTCAGCGTCGTCCATGCCAAGCTCTTCCTGAATGGTACGGAGCTGGTTGTTGAGGTAATACTCTCTCTGCTGCTGGTCAATGTCACTTTTGACTTTCTGGTTGATTTCCTGCTTGATTTTCATCAGTTCAATCTGGGAACTTAGGAGCGTCAGCAGTTTCAGCGCCCTGAACTTGACATCGTCGTATTCGAGCAGCTCTATCCTTGAGGTGAAATCTTCAACCTCTATGGACGTTGAGATGAAATTGACCAGAAATCTGAAATCGTCAATAGCTTTTACCGCCCCGATGGTGTCACGCGTGCCCATATTGGTGGAGCGCATGAGCTGGATGGCCTTATCCTTAAGGGATTCGCTGATAGCCTTGATGTCGGTGGTATCGGCATCAGTAAGCACTTCCTCCCTGTAGGAGACTTTGGCGGTAATGTACGGCTCGTATCCGAGTACGGCTACAAGCTCTATTCTTTTGCATGCCTGAAGAATGGCAGTGGTGGTACCGTCAGGGATCCCCCCAGTCTTG
>HF986349.1:96048-100595 GCA_000432655.1 Bacteroides sp. CAG:1060 | reverse complement strand
TCCAGAGTCTTGATGACACGGCAGGCACAACCGAAGTGGAAAAGGTCGTCTTCCTGAGGATCTTCCACCATCACGTCAAGCTGCGGCACGGCGCCAAGAAAGAAACCTTCTTTTTCGGCGTCATGTATCAGTTTGATGGATTTTTCCCTGCCTATTGTAATCGGGAAAACGGCCCCCGGGAACAGTACTGCGTTGCGAAGGGCAAGAATCGGGAGAATCTCCGGAAGCTGGGACTCGTCGATTTTCATCATTGAGTCTCCCTGTACTACCGGAATGATGCTGACTTCCGCTCCTGCCGGGAATGTAAATTCTTTATCTTGTCTCATAATTTGTCAATTTGTCAGTCTTACAGCGTTCTGATAACGAACTGCGAATATAGTCAATCTCCGTGCCAATACCAAAATGACTTCTTGAAAAACTCGTTAAAAATGATTTTGATTTCTAAAATAATTAATCTATTTTTGCACCTCGAATTTGTTGAATATTAACAAACTAAAATTTTATAGACAATGACTAAGGCAGAAATCGTAAATCAAGTGGCCAAATCGACCGGAATTGAGAGGGTTGCTGTGCAGACCGTCGTTGAGTCGACAATGGAATGCATAAAGAAGTCAATTATTGACGGAGAGCCGGTGTATCTTCGTGGATTTGGAAGCTTCATTATCAAGCATCGCGCTCAGAAAGCGGCTCGCAATATCACCCAGAAGACAACAATGACTATTCCGGCTCACGACATTCCGGCTTTCAAGCCTGCGAAGTGTTTCGTTGATGAGGTTAAGAATAAATAATTTAATTTTTTAAATATGCCAAACGGAAAGAAGCATAAAAGACATAAGATGTCTACACACAAGCGCAAGAAGCGTTTGCGTCTGAACAGACATAAGAAGAAGTAGTCGAGAAAGGCCTGACGGGAGATCCGGCGGGCTTTTTCTTTCTCAATTGTATGACAATGGAAACCGCGAAAACAGAAAAAGATCTTGTGGTCGATGTATCGGCCTCCGATGTTCGAATTGCGCTGCTTGAAAACCATCGCCTTATCGAATATGACAGGGAGTCTACTCTGAGTCATGGCTTTTCTGTGGGAGATGTCTATCTTGGCAAGGTCAAGAAGATACTTCCTGCACTGAATGCTGCTTTCGTGGACATAGGTGACAGTAAGGAAGCATTTATCCATTATCTCGACCTTGGCCTGTATTTTCAGGCTTTTGACGCCTTTAAGAAAGGGACCAATCCAAACAGGAATGCGGCGGAGCTCTTCTCCGAAATCAAACTCGGGAAAGCGCTGGCAAAAGATGGCCGTATCGAGGATTATCTCAAGCCGGGTCAGATGATAATAGTGCAGATTACCAAAGAACCCATCTCCACCAAGGGCTCCAGACTGACTGCGGAAATTTCATTGGCAGGACGCAACATTGTACTGCTCCCTTTTGCTGAAAAGGTGAGCGTTTCCCAAAAAATCTCTTCCAGAGAGGAAAAGAAGAGACTTGAGACCCTCGTAAAGAGTATTCTTCCGAAGAATTACGGCGCCATTATCAGGACTGCCGCTGAGAACAAAACTGCATCGGTGCTTGTGGCGGAACTCCGCTCGCTCATCGAAAAATGGGAGAACTCTTGGAAAAAATTATCTGCATCGAAAGGCGTCGACCTTCTGTTTACAGAGACGGACAAGACTATAGCCGTGCTCAGAGATTTGCTTAATGACTCGTTCTCCAATATTTATATCAATGACGAGTCTGTATGCAGAGAGGCCCGCAACTATGTGTCGCTGATTTCTCCGGAACAGGAGAAAATCGTGAAACTCTATGACGGTAAGGAGCCTATATTCGATCATTTTGAGGTCTCAAGACAGATTAAGAGTTCATTCGGCAAAGTGGTGCCGATGAAACAGGGGGCATATCTTGTCATAGAGACGACGGAAGCCCTGAATGTCATTGATGTCAACAGCGGTACGAGAGCCAAAAGTTCAGACCACGAAGAGAACACCTACGAGGTTAACCGGATTGCTGCCGAGGAGATTGCAAGGCAGTTGAGGCTAAGGGATATGGGTGGTATCGTGATAGTGGATTTCATTGATATGGCTACGGCTGAGCATCGTAATGAACTCTACAAATATATGCGGGAGCTCATGGAATCGGACCGGGCCAAGCATAATGTCCTTCCTCTCACAAAATTCGGTCTTATGCAGATTACGCGTCAGAGGATACGTCCGGTGACGGAAATCAACACTACCGAGAAATGTCCTCTGTGCCACGGTACCGGGAAAATCGCTTCCACTCAGATTATTGACGAAGAGATTGAACGGAAATTGGCCGATCAGGTGGAGAACGGAAAGAAGGTTTTTGAAATTCGGGTGAGCCCTATTCTCGGAGCTTATCTTAGCCGGGGACTGTTTTCTTTTGTCTCCAAATGGAAACGCAAGCTGAAGTGCAAGGTAAAACTGACAGAAGTGTCAGACCATAGTATCCTGCAATATGAAATTTTGGATGAAAATGGAAAGGTTCTCGATTGAGAACCTTTCTTTTTTGCACAATTGTTCATATTTTTACATTATGAACAGTTATTATCCATCAAAAAAGCCAAATACCCGCATTGATGTGGCAGATGTCTTGAGAGGTATTGCAATTGGCGGCATTATTCTTATACATTTTGTGGAGCACATGAATTTCTTTTCATATCCCGAGCCTTCCAGTGCGTTTTGGGCCGGAGTGAATTCCGCTGTGCAAGATGTCATATTTTTCCTTTTCGCCGGAAAGATGTATGCGATTTTTGCTCTTCTTTTCGGACTTAGTTTTTTCATACAGCACGACAATCAGGCGCAGAAAGGCCGGGATTTCAGGCTCAGATTTGTGTGGCGAATGGTCTTGCTGATGCTGTTCGGCCTTTTCGATCTGTTGTTCTATAACGGGGATATTCTTCTGATCTATGCCGTATGCGGACTGCTTGTGCTGCCTTTTATACGGGCCAGTGACAAGGTTTTGAAATGGCTTGCATTCATTCTTATACTTCAGCCTGTGGAACTGATATGTATAGCTATAGGGCTTGTAAATCCTGAAGCGGCGCCGCTTAATCTTGGCTCCGGAAAAATGTATTTCAGCCTTATTCCTGTTTTGAGGGATGGGTCAATCTTTGATGCAGCGGCGGCGGGTATCAAATACGGTCTCCCTGTCAATTTTGAGTGGGCCATCGAGAACGGACGGTTTACACAGAATATCATGCTTTTTGTAGTGGGGATTCTGATCGGAAGAAAGCGCTTGTTCTACAATGAGGGTGATAATCTGAAGTTCTGGGACAATCTGCTTATGTGGTCATTTGTAGCCATGGCTGTACTTATTCCGATGCAGAAGAATATCCCGGGTCTTGTGGAGGTTCCTATTATTTCCGAGAGTCTTTCCACCTTGCTTACGATGTGGCGTAATTTGGCCATGATGAGTGTGATAGTATCTTTTGTGGTCACTCTTTTTTACGAGAGCAGGTGTCGTGCCGCTCTTCTGAAAATCGCTCCGTACGGGAAAATGAGCCTCACCAATTATATAGGACAATCCATTATAGGCGCTTTCCTTTTTTATGGTTGGGGACTTGGTCTGCATAGATTCTGCGGCGTCACGGTGAGTGTGTTGATGGGGGCCGTTCTGGTCATATTGCAGTGCTGGTTTTCTACATGGTGGCTGAAACATCACAAGAGGGGACCTCTCGAGGGTTTTTGGCATAAACTTACATGGTTGAACTCGAAATAATCCATTATTTTTTATATATATTTTGCTGATTATTTGGTATATTTGTGGGTTGTTAACACTAAATTCTGATACGTTATGAAAAAGTACTTGCTGGTTGCTCTTTGCATCTGTATCTCTTTCGGGGCTTTTGCTTCGGATGTTGATCTCGTTTTTTATTCTCCGGGCATAGTCAGGGTGGTCAAAGGCGGTGAGGCTCCGGCTTCAAGTTATGCGATTACGATGACTCCTCAGACAACCGAAGTCAAAGTAAGCAAGACGACTTCCAAGACTGTATATAGGACAGAGAGTCTTCGCGTGGAGGTGGACAACAGGAGCGGAAGCATTTCATTTTTCACATCAAAAGGTAAATATCTTACTCGTGAGGTGGATTATTCTATGACGGAGCGGGATGAAGGTGCGGATAAGGGTTCGTATATAGTGAAGCAAGGGTTCCGACTTGAAGACAGTGAGCCGGTCTATGGTCTTGGTATTCTCCAGGACGGCAAGCTTTCTCTTCGAGGCAAGCACATAAGGATGATTCAGGGAAACACTGAAGATTTTGTACCTGTGGTGCAGTCTGTCAGGGGATATGGCATCATTTGGGACAATCCGTCTCCTACCGTATTCGACAGCGAAGGTAATGTCATGAGTTTCGAGTCAGAGGTCGGGGAGTGTGTGGATTATTATTTTATCTATGGCGGAAATGCGGATAAGGTAATAGCCGGAATCAGACAGCTTACGGGAAAAGTTCCTATGCTGCCGCTCTGGAGTTACGGTTTCATGCAGAGCCGTGAGAGGTACAAGAGTTCTGCGGAACTTCTTGGGGTTCTTGAC
>HF986349.1:65133-95959 GCA_000432655.1 Bacteroides sp. CAG:1060 | reverse complement strand
TCTTTGGAATGCAATGGAATTCCTTAATGAAGATTTTGCCGATGCCCAGGGCATGATAGACAAGATACATGATTCCAATGCTCACCTCATGATATCCATCTGGTCGTCTTTCGGTCCTCAGACCAAGCAGTACCGGGAGATGAAACCTAAGGGCTTACTCCTTCCTTTCCAGACCTGGCCGCAGAGCGGATTGTCTTCATGGCCTCCGAGAATGGACTATCCATCCGGAGTGGAGCCGTATGACGTGTTCAGCAAGGAAGCCAGGGATATTTATTGGAACAATCTTCTCAGACTTGAGAAAATGGGAATAGATGCATGGTGGATGGACTCTACCGAGCCGGATCATCTGAGTTTCAAGGAATCCGACCTCGAACTTCCTACCGCGGACGGTTCTTTCCGAAGTGTTCGCAATGCTTATCCTCTTTTGGGTGTCGAGGGTGTGTATGACAATCAGCGTGCCCATACTTCCGACAGAAGAGTGTGCATTCTTACCCGTTCTGCATATACGGGACAGCAGAGGACCGGTGCAAATGTATGGAGCGGAGACATACAGTCCACCTGGCATTCGCTGAGATGTCAGATTCCTGCCGGACTGGGATTTGCGCTGACCGGTAATCCTAATTTCAACACTGACCTGGGCGGGTTCTTTGCAAATCCTTACAATGACCGCGGGAAGTTTGGCAGTGCCGTACATAATCCAAAGTTCCAGGAGTTGTATGTAAGGTGGACGCAGTATGGTATTTTCTCTCCTATGATGCGCTCTCACGGAACAGAAGTGCCGCGTGAGATCCCTCTTTATGGAAAGCCGGGAGATATAGTATATGATGCATTGGTCGGAGCAGTTAAAATGCGTTATTCCCTCCTTCCTTACATCTATTCCACAGCATGGAAGGTGAGCAGTCAGGACGGAACGTTCCAGAGAGCACTTATGATGGATTTCCCTTCAGACAGAAGGGGATACGAGGTGGCCAATGAATTCATGTTCGGCGATGCATTCCTGGTAGCTCCGGTAGTAAACGCCCAATACACTGATGAGAAGCGCGAGTTTAGCTCCGAGGTGGTGGATTTCACCGCTCTGGGCAAGTCAACGGTCGTTTATCTTCCTGCCGGGACATCATGGTATGACTATTATAGCGGGGAAACGTACAAAGGCGGACAGGAGATTGAATACGAGACAAGGTTTGACCGTATTCCGCTCTTTGTCAGGTCCGGAAGCATAGTTCCGATAGGTCCGGATGTGCAGTATTCTTCTGAAAAGCCATGGGATAATCTTGAGATTCGTGTTTATGCCGGACAGAAGGGCGAATTTACGCTGTATGAGGATGAAGGCGACAACTATAACTACGAAAAAGGCATGTACAGTACCATCAAATTCAGCCTCAATGGATCCAAACTCACTATTGGAGAGCGTCAGGGAGAATATGAGGGTATGATTGCCAACAGGACATTCTGTCTGGTGTATTATACCGGTGCCGGGATTATCCGCAAGACTGTCAATTATGACGGCGAAAAATTGATTATTGATTTAAAAAAATAATTAAATGAAAAAGTTCGTTTCTATTGCAATGGGTGTAAGCGCCCTTGCTGCAGTGGCTTGCTCTCCTGCGAAAGAGGATGGCAACAAAATCTACTGCCTGAAAAACCAGTCCGGCATGGAGGTGAATATCACCAATTTCGGCGGTCGTATCACATCTGTTCTGATTACCGACAAGAACGGTGTAAGGCGCGATGTGGTCCTTGGATTTGACAATGTTGAGGATTATTATCCGGAGAATCATCAGAGCGATTTCGGCGCGGCTATCGGACGTTATGCCAACCGTATCAATCAGGGTAAGTTCTCTATCGACGGTGTGGAGTATGACCTTCCGAAGAACAATTTCGGACATTGCCTTCACGGCGGACCTACCGGTTGGCAGTATCAGCCATACAAGGTGGTTGAAGTAAGTGAGAACCACATCAAACTCGAGATGGATTCTCCTGACGGGGACAACAATTTCCCTGGAGCTGTCACTGCATTTGTCACCTATACGCTTACTGACAACAATGCCATTGATATTCTGTATGAGGCCACGACAACGGCTCCTACCGTTATCAATATGACCAACCATTCATATTTCAATCTTTCCGGAGACCCTACTCACGACATCTGTGACGAGTATCTTTATGTAAACGCTTCAAATTATACTCCGATTGACAATACATGCATGACATCCGGCGAAATTCTTCCTGTAGCGGGAACCCCTATGGATTTCACCACTCTTCACAAGATTGGAGATAAGATAAATGACACTGATTTCGAGCAGATTGTCAATGGTAACGGATATGATCACAACTGGGTGCTCGATACCGATGGCGATATGAGCAAACTTGCCGCCAAGCTTTATTGCGAGCAGACCGGCATTATGCTTGACGTGTACACCAATGAGCCTGGTATCCAAGTATATACCGGTAATTTCCTTGATGGAACCGTGACTGGAAAGGGTGGCATCACATACAACAAGCGCGCTGCAATCTGCCTTGAGACCCAGCATTATCCTGACACACCTAACAAGCCGCAGTGGCCTTCTGCAGTGCTTCGCCCTGGCGAGAAGTACGTGAGTCGTTGCACATTCGCTTTCTCTGTAGTAAAATAACAGTTTTTTATATCCAATGAGTATTTTTGAACAAATTGCGGCATCGGGATTCAAGGCGGTCGATCTTGTCATCGTCCTTGCGTACCTTGCCATTCTGATTTTCCTCGGTCTTTTCCTTGGAAGAAGCAAAAAGGGCGAGGAGAAAAGTGCCAATGACTATTTCCTCGCCGGCAACACTCTTACTTGGTGGGCCGTAGGTGCGTCTTTGATTGCAGCCAATATTTCCGCCGAGCAGTTTATCGGTATGTCCGGTACCAGTTATGCTGATGGTATTGCGACGGCCGCGTATGAGCTTATGGCTGCTGTAACGCTTGTCGTAATCGGAAAGTTCCTGCTTCCGGTGATGCTTAAGCGTAAGATTTTCACGATTCCTCAGTTCCTTCGTGAGCGTTACAACGATGGTGTGGGACTTGCGTTCTCCATCCTCTGGCTCTTCCTGTATGTGTTTGTGAACCTTACTTCCGTCGCATGGCTTGGAGCTCTTGCCATTGAGCAGATTCTTGGTCTTCAGGGAGCTACGCTTGTATGCGGGAACTTCACGATTTCCATGAGAATGGTCATTGTAATGGGTCTTTATATTATCGCCGGTATCTATTCCATATATGGAGGACTTTCTTCTGTTGCGTGGACTGACGTTCTTCAGGTAGTGTTCCTGGTAGGCGGTGGTCTTGTGACCGCATTCTTTGCCCTCAGCGCCGTAGGCGGCGGAGAAGGTGTGATTGCCGGTATCAACAATATCTTCACTGACCTTACTTCCGGAGAACATCTCAATGACAGCCACCTTCATCTGGTGATTCAGCAGAGTCACGGACCTGAGGCATTTGCAAATGTGCCTGGTATCGCAGCGGTTGTAGGTGCCGTATGGCTTACCAATCTCGGTTACTGGGGATTCAACCAGTATATCATCCAGAAGGGTCTTGCCGCCAAGAGTATAAAGGAAGCCCAGAAGGGTCTTGTATTTGCAGGATTCCTCAAGATTTTGATTCCTTTCATCGTATGTCTTCCTGGTATCTGCGCATACTACATCTCTCTCCATCCGGAAATCATGTCCGGTCTTCAGGGTTCTATCAATGTGGCTGATGATGCCTATCCTTGGCTTGTGCGCAACTTCACTCCTACCGGAGTAAAGGGACTTACATTCGCAGCGCTTGCCGCAGCCATCATCTCCTCTCTTGCATCCATGTTCAACAGTACGTCCACCCTCTTCACTATGGATATCTACAAGAAGTATATCAACAAGAATGCTTCTGACAAGAAACTCGTCAATGTGGGTCGTCTCGTTTCCATTTGTGCTCTTGTAATTGCAGCTATCGCAGTGAAGCCTCTTCTCGGAGGTCTTGATCAGGCATTCCAGTACATCCAGGAGTATTCAGGATTCATTTATCCTGGTATCGTGATTGTGTTCGGTATGGGTCTTCTCTGGAAGCGTGCTTCCAGCAAGGCTGCCGTATGGACCGCCATTATTACGATTCCTCTCGGAATTATTTTCAAGATTTTCCTCGGTGGCGTACCGTTCCAGCTTCGTGCCGGATATATCTTTATCATCCTGCTTAGTTTCTTCGTGATAATGAGCTTGATTGACAAGAACTTCGTTTCCTGCGAGCTTCCTGAAAAGAAGGATTGCAAGACCATGACCAAGTGGGCGAAGATTCTTGGCGGAGCCGGAGTATTCTTTGTCCTTATTGCCGCTGTTGTAGTTATCTGGGGTGCATGTCTTCCTGAGACCGCAACTCCTGAGAACAACATAATCGCTTATCTTAACGATATCGGTTTCCAGGCATTCTTCTTCTTTGGTGTTCTTGTCGGTTGTCAGGCTATATGGCTGTATGGCAACTCTACTGAGACCAAAGCGGACCCTAAGGCTCTCCCTATCGATTTGAGCCTCTTCCATACATCCAAGGGATACGGTATCGGTGCACTTGCAATCTGTGTTATCGTAGGATTCCTTTATATAGTACTTTGGTAATTTTCAAGTATCATGTTGGAAGAACTTAAAAAGAAAGTATGTCAGGCCAATCTTGATCTGGTCAAGCATGGCCTGGTGATATTCACATGGGGTAACGTATCGGCCATTGACCGGGAAAGCGGTCTTGTCGTAATCAAGCCGTCAGGAGTGAGCTACGACGATATGAAGCCAGAAGATATGGTGGTGGTGAATCTTGACGGCAAAGTTGTCGAAGGGGAACTCCGCCCGTCCTCAGATACTCCTACCCATCTTGTATTGTATAAGGCGTTTCCTGAAATAGGGGGCGTAGTACATACTCATTCCACATACGCTACCGCATGGGCTCAGGCCGGTATTGACCTGCCGAATATAGGTACCACTCATGCCGACTATTTCCACGATGCGGTTCCTTGTACGGCGGATATGACGGAAGCGGAGGTGAAGGGTGAGTATGAACTTGAGACCGGTAATGTCATCGTAAAGCGTTTTGCCGGTATGAATCCTGTTCACACTCCGGCCGTTCTTGTGAAGAATCACGGACCGTTCGCTTGGGGAAAAGATGCGTTCGAGGCGGTACATAACGCCGTCGTGCTTGAGCAGGTGGCCAAGATGGCATCGATATCTTTCAGTGTCAATCCGTCTCTTACCATGAATCCGCTGCTTGTTGAGAAGCACTTCTCGCGCAAGCATGGACCGAATGCTTATTATGGACAGAAAAAGAAATAGAATATGACAGACGCTAAAAATTTGATTGTGTCGGGAAAGGCCGTGCTTGGTATAGAACTTGGCTCGACCCGCATCAAATCGGTACTTATTGATGAAGGAAACAAGCCTCTTGCCCAGGGAAGCTTTGAGTGGGAGAATCAGCTTGAGAATGGTCTGTGGACATATAGTATCGATATGATATGGAAGGGGTTGCAGGGATCATATTCTGATCTTCGTGCCAATGTCCGTACCAAATACGGGGTTGAAATCGAAAGTCTCGCTGCCATCGGAGTAAGTGCTATGATGCATGGCTATATGCCGTTTGACAAAGAGCAGAATATTTTGGTGCCTTTCCGTACATGGAGAAACACCAACACCGGAAAGGCGGCAGCGGAGCTGTCTTCCCTGTTCAAGTTCAATATCCCGCTGAGGTGGAGTATTTCGCATCTTTATCAGGCGATACTTGACGGTGAGGAACATGTCGGAAAGATTGATTTCCTGACCACTCTCGCCGGATACATTCACTGGCAGCTTACAGGCAAGCGTGTTCTTGGCATAGGCGATGCTTCCGGAATGCTTCCGGTGGATTCCCTGACCAAGGACTATTCATCGGAAATGGTGGATAAGTTTGACGCTTTGGTTGCGCCTTACGGATTCCCGTGGAAGCTTCGTGACATCCTGCCGGCAGCATTGCTCGCAGGTGAAGATGCCGGACATCTTACTGATGAGGGAGCATTGAAGCTGGATCCTTCGGGGCATCTCAAGCCTGGCGTGGCAGTTTGCCCTCCTGAGGGCGATGCCGGTACCGGAATGGTGGCAACGAATGCCGTTCGTCAGCGTACGGGTAATGTTTCTGCCGGAACATCGTCGTTCTCCATGATCGTGCTTGAGAAAGAACTTTCCAAGCCGTATGAGATGATTGATATGGTTACTACGCCTGACGGCAGCCCGGTGGCCATGGTCCATTGCAACAACTGTACGTCGGAACTCAATGCCTGGGTAGGCCTTTTCCGGGAGTATCAGGAGTTGCTTGGTGTTCCTGTGGATATGAATGATGTGTTCGGCAAACTCTACAATCACGCTTTGGAAGGAGATCCTGACTGCGGTGGCCTTGTGGCATACAACTATGTGTCAGGCGAGCCTGTGACCGGATTTGCCGAGGGACGCCCTCTGTTTGTGCGTTCGGCTTCAGATAAGTTCAATCTTGCCAATTTCTTCAGGGCCCAGCTTTTCGCTTCTGTGGGTGTGCTTAAAATCGGCAATGATATTCTTTTCAAGGAAGAGAAGGTGCAGGTTGACAGGATTACCGCTCATGGCGGTCTTTTCAAGACGCCAGGTGTAGGTCAGCGCGCTCTTGCTGCTGCATTGAATTCATCTATATCCGTGATGGAGACTGCCGGAGAAGGTGGAGCGTGGGGAATTGCCCTGCTTGCCAAGTATATGGTGGACAACACGGAGAAACTCAGCCTTGAAGACTATCTTGACAAATATGTCTTTGTGGGTGACGGAGGCGTTGAAATCGCTCCTTCCGTGACTGCCGTAGAAGGCTTCAATCGCTACATCGAAAACTACAAGAGTTGTTTTGGTGTAGAGAAGGCTGCGGTTGAATACAAAAAATAGATATGGAGCAGATCTGGGATCCGCTTCGTAGAAAGAATGTCACTGCCACACCTGAAGAACGGGTGCGGCAGTGGTTTATCTTACAGCTCCGTCAGTCTTTCGGAGTACCTGTGACAATGATGAACAGCGAGGTGGGATTTCTTTTCGGAGGGAAGCGATACAGGGCTGATATAATAATCTATGACAGGAGCGGCGCCACTGTGGCTGTAGTGGAGTGCAAACGGCCTGATGTAAGTATTACTGAAGAAGTGGCCACACAGGCCATGCAGTACAATTCTGTGCTCAAAGTGAAATATCTGATACTTACAAACGGAAAAATGACCTATATTTACACTTTGAAGGACGGTGTTTTTGCATTGTGTGATCATATACCGTTATATGAGGAAATGATATGTCAGCAATAATGTCACAATTTCTGGACAGGAAAATCTTCCGGATAATAGGCGAAGTGGCTGCAAGGAAGAAGGTAAGGGCATATGTCATAGGTGGCTATGTGCGGGACTGCTTCCTTGGTAGGGAGTGCAATGATATAGATATCGTAGTGGAAGGAAGCGGTATCGATTTTGCGCGTGCAGTCGGAGAGGCGACCGGAAAGTATGTTTCGTATTTCAAGAATTTCGGCACTGCGATGATGCACTATAATGGTGATGAGATTGAGTTCGTGGGTGCCAGAAAAGAATCTTACAGACGGGATTCCCGTAAGCCTATAGTGGAGAACGGAACACTTGAAGACGATCAGCTGAGACGGGATTTTACCATCAATGCCATGGCTTTTTCTTTGCAGAAAGAGGATTTTGGTGCATTGGTGGATCCATTCGGAGGTATCCGGGATTTGTCGCAGGGGGTTATACGTACGCCTCTTGAGCCTGATACGACTTATTCTGACGATCCTCTGCGAATGCTTCGTGCTATTCGTTTTGCGGCCAAACTCTCTACTGCGGAAAGGCAGTTCAGGATTGTTCCTGAATCAATGGATTCGATGAGGCGGATGGCTGAAAGGCTCAATATTCTCTCGAAGGAGAGGATTGCGGACGAGCTGTGCAAGATGCTTGTATGTGAGCATCCGTCAATTGCCTTCCGGCTTATGGACGAGGCGGGACTTATGCATTTCATACTTCCGGAACTTGAGGCTCTCAAAGGTGTGGAAACGGTGGACGGCCGTGGGCATAAGGACAATTTCGAGCATACTCTTTCCGTAGTGGACAATATCCGTAAATCAGATGTCGCACCGCAGGAAGGACGGGATCATCTGCTTTGGCTGAGATGGGCTGCGCTTCTTCACGACATAGGCAAGCCTGCAAGCAAGCGTTTTGAAGCCGGCACCGGGTGGACTTTCCATGGACATGATGTAATAGGAGCCCGAATGGTCCCGAAAGTATTCAACAGATATCATCTTTCGCTTGACGAGATGAAGTATGTCAGCAAGCTAGTGCGTCTTCATCTGAGGCCGATAGCCCTTGTGGATGATGGCGTCACGGATTCGGCGGTGAGACGTCTGCTGTTTGATGCAGGGGATGATATTGATGACCTGATGCTGCTCTGCAATGCCGATATTACCTCCAAGAATGAGGCCCGGGTAGCCCGCATCAAATCAAATTTCCAGCTTGTGCGCCAGAAACTTGTGGAAGTGGAGGAAAAGGATGCGATACGCAATTTCAAGAATCCTATTGACGGGGAATATGTCATGCGTGTGTATGGGATTGAGCCTTGCCGCGAGATAGGTCTTCTGAAAGACATGGTGAAAGAGGCTATCCTCGATGGTGTCATAGGAAACAATTTCGAGGAGGCGGATGCATATATGAGAAAATGTGCGCCACAGCTTGGATTACATGAAGTCTGACTACATAGATTATCTTGGAGCAGTAAGACGTTATTCGCCAAGGACTTGTAAAATCTATTCGGATATCCTTGATGAGTTTCTGTCTTTTTCCGGTTGTGGGGAAGACAACGAACTTGAGACGTGTCTGAACGTGCAGACTATCCGTTCGTACGAAGTGTTTCTGATGGAGGAGAAAAAAGTCAGCCCGCGCACGGTCGGTCTGCACCTTAGTGTTCTGAGCGGATTCTGTCGGTTTCTTGTCAAAAAAGGCGTCCTGTCTTCCAATCCGGCTCATCTTGTGAAAAAGCCTTCTGTGGAAAAACGTCTTCCTGAATTTTTCAGGGAGGATGCTATGACGGAGTATTTCCGGTCCACGTCCGGAGTGTGTGAATACGGCTCCCTGGATGCCAAACGCAGGCGTCTGATTGTCAGTATTCTGTACAATACCGGCATCCGGCGTGCCGAACTTATGTCCCTGCGAAGGAACTCCGTAGATTTTTCGCGTTGTGTGATGCGGGTTGTGGGAAAAGGAGATAAAACGAGGGAAATTCCGCTCCTGCCATCATTATGTAATGAAATTTTATTATATTTACGCACGCAAGATTCTTTGAAATGTGCGGATACGTCGGATGACTCACCACTTTTGCAGACAAAAAACGGAAGGGCCTTGTATCCTATGTTTGTGGAGAGAGCTGTACGTGAGGAACTGGGTAGTATCAACTGTGTCGGCGGACGTAAGTCCCCGCATGTGCTCAGGCATACAATCGCTACCGAGTTGCTTGATAACGGTGCAGATCTCAATTCCATAAAGGAGATGCTCGGACATTCCTCTTTGGCTGCAACGCAGGTGTACACGCACAATTCAATAGAACGCTTGAAAAAGGTTTATTCTAATGCTCATCCAAGAGCTAAAAACGGAGGTAAAAATGGAG
The DNA here is from genome assembly GCA_000432655.1 of Bacteroides sp. CAG:1060. Classification (GTDB taxonomy): domain Bacteria; phylum Bacteroidota; class Bacteroidia; order Bacteroidales; family UBA932; genus Cryptobacteroides. The sequence goes on along the minus strand of HF986349.1, from coordinate 86,305 downwards.
ATTAAAATCAAAGCTCTTAAGTTCGACGCAGACGAGAAGCTCGTTGGTTTCGTCGAGAAGAAGGTGGCGCGTCTTTCCAAGTTTTTCGATGGCGTGGCGCAGGAGGCAGAGGTTTCCCTTGAGGATATCAAGGAAGGCAAAAGAGCCAAAATCCAAATCGGCGTTCCGGGTGATACACTCATCATCGAACGCGTAGCGGATACTTTCGAAAATGCTGTCACAGGCTGTGTGGATGCGATGAAAGAGAAACTTACGCGTACCAAGGAAAAGAAATACGATAAATAAAATCAGTCGGGCCGTCACTTTTGCGACGGCCTATTTTTGTAACATTTATTTTTATGCACACATCACGTTTATTACTGTTGCCTTTTATTCTCTTGCCATTGTCCGCAGGAGCGCAGGAGCAGGAGAAGGTGGAACTTGAAATTAATTCCACCCAAATTACTGGAAAGATTGACCCTCTTCTGTATGGTCAGCTTTTTGAGCACATCTATTTTTCTGCCAACAATGGTGTGTGGCAGGAATTGATATTCGAGCGTTCTTTCGAGACTGAGCATTTCCCCGGTATCCATCCTCGTGACGGGTATTTTGACGGCTGGTTCGCCGATGATGAGGATATCCTTCATTCTCCGACCAGGTATGAACAGCCGATAAGTCTTACATCCGTGGACACTGACAGTTATGACATTGAAATGGATGTTAAGTGGAGATCATACAAGCTTCCGGGCAGAATGTGGAGCGGCGGTCTTATGGACCTTCGTTTCGCTATCAAGAATCAGGCTTCCGGAGAGCCGTATCTGTTGCGGATAACGGATCCTAAATATGAGGCTAAGCGTCTTGAACTATCTCAGACTCAGGCCCAGATTGATGCGAACAACCGTGCCAAGGCATTGGAGAAATTACAGAAGCAAGCTTCTGAAGCGAATTTTTCCATATCTGTCAAGCAGGAAAAGCAGGTTCCTGGATTTGGAGGCAACCTTCGAAACATTGTGGTGCTGGATCCTTTGAAGACAGTTTTGGCAAAGCCCGGACAGATAGAAGAGAATGAGGCCTGGCACAAATTGAAAATCAGCTGCCGCGGCCGGGACATTACCGTGAAATGGGATGGAAAGAAAGTCCTTTCATATAAGACACAGGATAACGTAAAGTCCAATGATATAGTGCTTTGGGAGAATTATACGGAGGCTTATTACCGTAACATTACCGTTAAGTCTCCAAATGGAAGGACTGTGTATTTCAGCGGTATGCCGGACGATGTGAAGACTCCTGCCGTGGCTCCGCAATGGACATCCTTCGGTGCCGGAGATTTTTCTCTTGTCAAGGGCGATGCCGTCAATATGAACTATTCTCAGAAAATAACCTCAAGTGCTGACTTTTCCGGTGTTTACCAGGGTCCGCAGGCGGTGCGCAGAGGAGATATGTTCGAAGGGTATATCTATGCCAAGGGCGACGGAGTGCTTCAGGTTGGTCTTATGCATGACGGAAAATGGATTGCAAGCAGCGAACTTGGACGACAGGGCCGTGACTGGGCAAAGCATGAATTTTCTTTTGGCGCAGGCTCTTATCAGGGCGATGCGGATTTCGTGATTGCGGTGCGCGGTGGTTCCGTCCAGGTGGATGAGGTGAGTCTCACTACTCAAAAGGGAAAGGAACTCGGTGGATTCCGTCCGGACATCTTCAATGCGGTGAAGGATCTCCATCCGACATGTCTGCGTTGGCCGGGTGGCGGATACGTTGCCCAGTATGATTGGAAATGGGGTATCGGCCCACAGGAAAAGCGCCAGAGATGGGATCACTGGATGTGGATGGATTATGACCAGAATGCTTTCGGTACCGACGAGTTTATACGTTTCTGCCGGGAAATCAACACTGAGCCTGTAATTGTGGTCAGCGTGGGATTTGAGCGTCCTGCTTCCGAGTATGAGTCTCTTATTCAGAATGCATGCGATTGGGTTGCCTATTGTAATGAACCGGCTACAGGCAAATGGGGAAGCCTGCGTGCGGCAAACGGACATCCGGAGCCATACAATGTGAAGTATTGGGAGATTGACAATGAAATGTGGGAGATGGGTATCGAAAGATACGAGAAGTGTGTCCGTGATTTCTCCGTAGCGATGAGAAAGGTCGATCCGACTATCAAAATCATAGCTTGCGGTGGATTCCGTGGTGAAGATGAAGGATTCTTGAACAGATCCGGAAGATTCTTTGATTACCTGAGTCTGCATCATTATGAGCAGGCAGGAGGTTATGCTACAGGTCCGGACAGACTCGAGAAGCAGTATCTGCAGTATGCTGACATGATAGCAAAGTGCCCTAATCCTAATATCAAGCTGTTCATTTCAGAATGGAATCTCAACTCGATTGACTGGAGGACCGGTCTTTTCGCCGGCAAATTCCTGAACATGTGCGAAAATACGGATGTGGTGGCCATGGGTGCTGCGGCTCTGTTTATACGCCGCACTGATGCTCCGGACTGGAACAATGCCTTCATTAATTTTGATTATAAGGATCTGTTCGTGGCGCCGAACTACCAGGTTACTGACATGTGGTATGATCATTTCTCCACTGACAGACTTGGATTCAAGGGAGAGGTCAAGGATTTGAGTGTGAGCGTTACCCGTGCCGAGAATGCAGGAGCGGTGATAGTAAAGATTGTGAATCCTTCTGACAAGCCATACCGCGTTGAATTGAGCGGTGACTGGAAAGGTATTGCGGATCTGTCTTATGAGTATTTCGCTCCGGGCAGCCTGACTGTCGCCAACAGTATGGATAACAAGAATGCTGTGGCCAAGAAAACAGGTGCTCCTGTAAAGAACGGCAATTCTGTCACTCTGGACGTTGACGCCTGCTCTGCCGGTGTGCTTGTTATCGGGTTGGAATAAAACCGGCCTTGCAACCGAGAATTTTCGAGATGAGCTCTACAAAGAGCTCATCTTGCGTTACAGGGCTGCCTCCTTTGCTGAAATAGTCATAGTCACATAGCAGAGATATGACTTCGATACAGTTTCTCAGAGGATAAATCTTTACGGCACTGTCATATTCCTTGTAGAAATATGGGTGCACGCCGGCAAGAACCTTTGCTTTCTTTTCCGGAGAGGCGTTGCCGGAAGACAGAAGAAGGTTGTATTTGAGTATTCTCTGGAAATCCGTAAACAGCATGGCGATGGCTGCCGGCATGGAGAACTTGGCTGCCGAGCTCAGCCTTCCGGCTATCTCGAGCGCTTTGCCGTTTCTTCCGAAGTTGAGTTCTTTGGTAAGTTCGAAAATGCTGAATTGCCGTGAGATGCCGACATTCTTTTCGATGTCAGTGGCATTGATGGAAGTGGCCCCTTCAGGCAGATTCTTGACGAGTTTGTCCGCCTCCGAGGCTATTTTGACCAGATCTGTTCCTGCATATTCACCGAGCAGTGCGGCCGCATCGGGAGTGATATCCAGACCCAGGCTTTTGAAGTGGTTTATTGTCCACCCCGGCACTTCATAGTCTTTGATGACAGGGGACTCAATCACGATGCCGTTTTTGGCGAATGCTTTGTAGAGCGCTGTCCTTTTGTCGAGTTTTGCGCCGTGCAGAAGGACTACAAGTACCGTAGAATCAAGAGGGGACTCACAATATACGGACAAGCTCTCGATTCCTTTCATGAGTTGCGCTTCTTTCAGCACGACAAGCTGCCTGTCTGACATCATGGGGTAGCGTCTGGCACAGGATATGACCTGCTCTGCGGAAACCTCGGTGCCATACAGGATGCTTTCATTGAAGTCTTTGTCTTCGGGAGAAATGCAGTGCTGTATAATGGCCTGACACACCTTGTCCGGATAGTAACTCTCCTCTCCCATGAGCAGGTAAAGAGGCTTGAACTCGCCTTTTTGGGCGTCGCTGATTACCCGGTTGCACAATTGATCTGTATTTTCTGTGAATTTGGCCATAATGCTGCTAAATTACTCAAAAAATTCGTAAATTTGTAAGGTTTGGCGACATTAAAACTTAATGACGGACACATTTTTTAACATTATGCATAGATTAAATTCACTCATTGCAGGTGCGTGCCTGCTTTTCGGTGGTTCTCTCCTCAATGCGCAGGATGCCACCGTCCGCATTCATGATGCCGGTACGGGCGTAACTATCCCGGCAGAAATCTACGGACAGTTCTCCGAGCATCTTGGACGATGCATTTACGGCGGACTCTGGGTTGGAAAGGATTCCAGCGTTCCAAATGTAGACGGTTATAGAAAAGACGTTTTTGATGCCCTCAAGGCATTGAAGGTGCCGGTAATGCGTTGGCCGGGCGGATGTTTCGCCGATGATTATCATTGGATGGACGGCATCGGTCCTCAGGAAGGAAGAGCATATATTTCCAACAATAACTGGGGCGGTACTCTTGAAGACAACAGCTTCGGAACTCATGAGTTCCTGAATCTTTGCGAAATGCTTGGTATCGAGCCTTATATCAGTGGAAACGTTGGTAGCGGAAGCGTTGAGGAAATGTCCGACTGGGTGGAATATATGACATCCGATGCAAAGAGCACCATGGCGGATTTGCGTAGAGCGAACGGCCGACAGGAGCCTTGGAAGGTTAAATATTTCGGAATCGGCAATGAAGCCTGGGGATGTGGCGGCAATATGACACCTGAGTATTATTCAGATCTGTTCAGAAGGTACGGTACATATCTTCGCAACTTCAGCGGCAACCGTCTTTACAAGATTGCCAGCGGTGCTTCCGATTATGATTACAACTGGACGGAAGTGCTTATGAACAAGCTCACCGGCAAGGGTATGAGCGGAGTTTCGCTGCACTATTATACCGTTATCAATTGGCAGGACAAGGGCTCTGCTCTCAAGTTCACGGATAAGGATTACTACAATATTCTTTCAAAATCCATCGAGATTGAAGGTGTGCTTAAGAAGCATATTGATATCATGGACGAAATTGATCCGAAGAATACTGTGGATCTTCTTTTGGACGAGTGGGGAACATGGTACAATGTTGAGCCTGGCACAAATCCGGGACACCTGTATCAGCAGAATACAATGCGTGATGCGATTGTGGCCGCGTTGAATTTTGACATTTTCCACAAATACACCAGAAGACTTAAGATGGCCAACATCGCACAGGTGGTGAATGTGCTTCAGGCTATGATACTTACCAATGAGACTCAGATGGTGCTTACTCCTACTTATCATGTGTTCGAGATGTACAATGTGCATCAGGATGCCGAGTACCTTGCCTCTGATATCATTACTTCAAAGCGTTCATGCGATCGTGCAATTGACGTTCCTGAGGTGGATGTTACCGCTTCCCGCAAGGACGGCAACATGAACATTTCTCTTGTGAATACCGATTTGAAGAATTCCAAGAAGGTGCTTGTAAGCTTCGATGACGCCAAGTCCGTATCGAAAGTTCTTTCAGCCAGAGTGCTGACATCAAAGGATGTAAGAGATTATAATGACTTTGACAAGCCTGAGGTTGTGGCTCCTGCAGCCTTCAAGGATTATAAGTTCACCAAGGCAGGTCTTGAAGTTACTCTTCCTCCATGCTCTGTTGTGGCTATTTCCGCTAAATAATACGGATATTTCATAACTGCAGAAAAATCTGCCTATCAGGCGATTTTTTTTGTGTATATTTGCACGTTATGTCTATAATTCAATGTAAAAATGTCAGCAAATCTTTTGGCGAAAAGATTGCTATTGAGGATATCAACCTGAGTATTCCAAGTGGTGGAATATTCGGTCTTCTCGGCCCGAACGGAGCCGGAAAGACCACGTTGATCCGTATTATAAACAGGATTACCATTCCTAATTCCGGCGAGGTGCTCTTCAACGGCTCGCCGATAAGGCAGTCGGATGTGGAGAAAATAGGATATATGCCGGAGGAACGCGGGTTGTACCGTAAAATGAAAGTGGGTGAGCAGGCGATGTATCTTGCGCGCCTCAAGGGCATGAGCTCTTATGGTGCAAAAAATGCGCTGAAGGAATGGTTCGTGCGTTTCGGAATAGAGAATTGGTGGGACAAAAAGGTGGAGGAACTCTCCAAAGGTATGGCCCAGAAACTTCAGTTTATCACTACGGTAGTCCATAAGCCGTCGCTCATGATTCTTGATGAACCGTTCTCCGGTTTTGATCCTGTCAATGCTGAGCTCATACGGAAGGAAATTCTACGTCTTAAGGACGAAGGTGCCACCATTATCTTATCGACGCATAATATGGAGTCGGTGGAGGAATTGTGTGATAATATTGCTCTTATCAACAAGTCTCATCTTGTGATTACCGGAGGTGTGGAGGAGATTCGCCGCAAGTATGGCAACGACAATGTGGAACTCGTATATACTGATGCGGATGGCAGACATGTTGAGATTCTGCCGCGTGAGACGGACGGAGCATCCACCCTCAAGTCTTTTATTGACCGAGGAGTGCAGATTAATTCTTATAAAGAGCTGATGCCGAGGATGAATGATATCTTCATTAAGCTCGTAACCGGAAAGGAGGACTGAAAATGAATTTTCGTACAGTAGGTATTGTTATAGGTCGCGAGTATGCGACAAGGGTGAAGAAAAAAAGCTTTCTTCTTATAACTTTTCTTTCTCCTATCCTGTTTGCCGCCCTGTGTGTATTGCCGAGTCTGATTATGATTGGTGCAAAGGAAGAAGGGAAAGATGTGGCGGTAGTGGATAACTCCGGCATTGTCTTTTCGAATCTTAAGGACAGTGAGGCTGTTACATACACGGAGATTGTCGATGTCAATGCTGATTCCTTGAAATTGAATCTGGCTTCATACGGCTATGATGCGGTTCTTTTCGTATCTGCGGTGGATCCTGCCACCAAGAGCGTAAGCGCTGAAATATATTCTCTGAAGCCATTGGGAATGGACCTGACATCAAACATTAATGATAGGCTTGACAAGTCTGTAGAGGAGTACAGGATAGCCTCCTATGACATACCGGGTCTTGATAAGATTATGGCGGATGTCAAGGCGGATGTGAAACTGAGATCCTATACGCTTGGCGATAACGGAGAGGAGCGGGTATCCGAGGCCGGAGTCTATATGTTGGTGTCAATGGTGCTGGGAATCATTATCTATATGTTTATAATGATGTTCGGCGCTATGGTCATGTCTTCTGTCATTGAAGAAAAGTCGAGCCGGGTAGTGGAAGTGCTTATCAGCAGTGTCAAGGCTACGGAATTGATGTTCGGCAAGATTATAGGCATTGCTCTTGTCGCTCTGACCCAGTTCCTTCTCTGGATTGTTCTTACTGTCGGTATAATAGGTGTGGTAAGTGTTGTGGCCGGTCCGGAACTTCTTTCCGGTATGGACACTACGGAGATGATGAATATGAGCGGAATGGATGCGGAACAGATGTCTGCGATGATGGAGCCGTCGGAGTTTTCCGTAGTGCTGGATACCCTGTCCAATATGCATGTCGGCGAAATTCTCATATCTTTCCTGCTCTTCTTTATCTTTGGCTATATGCTGTATGCGTCGATGTTTGCTGCTATCGGTTCTGCAGTGGAGAATGAGGGGGATTCATCGCAACTCCAAATGCCTGTCACGATTCCTCTGCTGATAGGATTTTTCATTGCCTTGTATGCCTTCAAGGCTCCTGACAGCGCACTTGTATTTTGGGGATCCATGATTCCGTTTACATCGCCTATAGTGATGTTGGCGCGACTGCCGTTTGGCGTCCCTACATGGGAACTGGTCCTTTCAATTGTGCTGCTGGCCTGCACCTTTGTTGCTTGTGCGTGGCTGTCAGCCAAGATTTACAAGGTGGGAATATTAATGTTTGGCAAAAAAACAACATGGAAAGATCTATGGAAATGGATAAAACAAAAATAAGCTTTCTGCTCTTTGGCGCACTGGTGCTGTGCTCATGTAGCAACGGGGCGAAATTCACGTGGGAGAAGTTTGATATAGACGGACACAGGACCGGTGTAACTGCTTCGACCGCAGATAACGTTCCTTCGGCCATTGGGGTTATTGAAGGAGATAAGTACATGGCTCCCAACGGGCGCGAGTTCGAAAAAGGTTCGGCTACTTATGCTGTGGCCGCAGATATGATTGCAGTCCAGCCGCAGATGGCTGAGTTGAAAAAGGTGATAGGACACTGCTCGAAGGATATGATTCGTCGCGGTCCCAACTGTGAAATATCCAATCTGATAACTGATAGGATGATGGTTGACGTGGCGAGATTTACCGGCAGGAAGGTGGATGTGTCCATAATGAACTCCGGCGGAATACGAGTTGATCTTACGGCAGGGGACATTATTTTGGATGATATTGTTTCAATGCTTCCTTTCAGGAACTATCTGTGCTATGTGGCATTGAAGGGAAGTGATTTGCAGGCTTTGTTTGAATCTATGGCCGGGCGTTCCGTGCAGCCGTTTGCCGGAGCAAAGATGGTGCTTGACGGGCATGATATAGATACTCTTCTTGTGGGAGGTAAACCGATTGATCCCAACAAGATATATGGCGTGGCTACCATTGATTTCTTGCTTGACGGCGGAGATAAACTTAATATTGGAAAGAATGCCAAGGAACTGATAATCACAAAGCATCTTATTGTGGATTCTATTTTGCCTTATATTGAGAGTTTTGCAAAAGAAGGCAAAGAAGTAGAATATTTTACCGACGACAGACTTGTAATTAAGGGAGGGGAGGATTATGAATAGAAAAGTTTTAATGTGCGTTGCTGCGGTTATCTGCCTTGTAGCAGTGTCATGCCAGCGAACTCCGCGACTGGTCATTCTTCATACCAATGATACTCACAGTCACTTTGAGCCGTTACGCTCAGGTAAGTGCGGGGTTATAGAAAGGGCGGCATTTATCGATTCCATCAGGACTGTTTATGGAGAAGAGAAGGTTCTTCTTCTTGATGCCGGAGATTTCAGTCAGGGCACATCCTATTTTTCCGAGCTTGGAGGCCAGTTGGAGCCGAAGATTCTCAATGATATGAAATATGACTGCGTCACTCTTGGTAACCATGAATTTGATAACGGAATAGAAGCGCTTGAGCAGAGGCTTTCGATGCTTGATATGACCAAGATGGTGTCTGCAAATATAGATTTGTCTCAATTCAGCATTTCCGAGATTGTCAAGCCATATACGATAATCGAGCGGGGAGGATTCAAGATTGGAATTATCGGTATGGAGTCCGATCTCTCGACCAATGTGAGTGCTGCGGTGTCTTCCAGAATACCACAGCTTGACAATGTGGAGACTATTAATAAGTATTCTGAAATCCTTCACTCTCAGGAGAAATGTGATATGATTATCCTGTTGTCTCATCTTGGGTATTCTGAGGATCAGAATGTGATTCCGCAAACCCGTTACGTGGACTTGGTGATAGGTGGTCACTCCCACACTTTCGTAGATGATTTCATTTATGTAAAGGACCTTGATGGCAAGAGTGTCCCTATCATTACGGATGGATGCTGGGGTGAACAGATCGGCGTTATCAAAGTTTGGTAAGGTCCTTTCTTTTGATATTGAATATTTTTCGAGTGCTGATGTCATAGCTGATATCGAAACAACTCCTGTTGTCATGTCCGGTTCGGCTTTTTTGACGACTTGTAAAACAGTCATAGTCAAACCCGAGGTCGCTTAGTTCCTCCAGTCCGATATACGGCTGTTTTTCCATAAGCAGGCTTTCAAGAATTTCATAGTTTCTTGAGAGCCTGTTTATCGTATCTTCCCTGTACTTACGGATGGCCTGGTTTCTGCGGTTATTGTATTTGTTCTTGCAGGAAATATTGCAGAATTTCTTGTCTTTGCGGCCAATAAGCTCTTTTCCACATTCTTGACAATAATACTTGACTTGTTCCGTTACTTTCATCTTATTGTGGTTTTGGGTTGTGATGCAAAGATTGGGTCCGGTTTCGGAACTTGCAAGGGTTTGTAAAAAAGAATGCTGTTTATTTTCTGTTTTTTATTCGTGGATGAATCTTGTGTGATACAAATAATAGAAATTTCTTTTTCTTTTCCGCGATTCTTGATTTTTTGCTTTACTTTGCCGCAAGAACTTAAACGCGTTTGTTCAATGTTATTCATTTGTTAAAACAAAACTTTATGGAACAGCTTAACCGAATTGAAATCAGGGGTGTGATAGGAAGCCTTAAGCTTCAGACTTTTTCCGAGACCGTGATGGCCAGAATTACTGTAGCGACCAACTATGCTTATAAAGACAAGACCGGAAAGGCGGTCATTGAGACGAACTGGCACAGTATAGTGGCACGGGAAGGAAAGTATGTCAAAGACCTTGAAAAGCTTAAAAAGGGGGATAAAGTATATGTGCAAGGACGTCTTCGCTATCAGAAAATATCGGGTGATGACGGTAGCGAGAGAATGTTTGCCGACATTGTGGCCAATCGTCTTATGGTGATAGATGATCCCGAACCTATGTCGTATGAAATGTGATGACAGGGTTTTCCTTCTGTTGTTTGTGCTGTTGTTGATGCTTCCAGGTTGTACTGCCGGGCGTAAACTGGCTTACCTGAAACGGACCCAGATGAATACCGTGCTGAGCTTGCCTGAAAATGACATGTCTTCCGAAGATGAACGCCTGTCGCCTTTGTCCGTACCGGATGTCGATACTCTCGTTGTAAAAGATCCTGAAGGTAATGACGTGTATATAATGAATGCCATAAAAGACGAAAGTACCGGAGAGATGGTTGCCAATGAGAGTCTTGTGGCCGCTGTGGTGACTGCACGTTTCAGAAATGTGGCGGAGCGCTTCGGAAAGGTGGATATCAGGTTTCAGATTACGGTGCCTGCAGAACTGCAGGATACCAGGTGGCAACTGGTGCTCTCTCCTTCACTGAGGATGCAGGAAGACAGTATTGATATGGATGATGTGATAGTTACCGGAAGGGACTTTCGACGCAGTCAATTGAAAGGGTATCAGCAATATCGTAAGTTCTTGGACCGGATTGTGACGGATTCATTGAAACTTGTGGATGGGCGAAGTTTGGAGATCTTTATCGAGAGAAATTTTCCTGAAGTCGCTTCTTTCAAGACAGACAGTTCTTTCGTGTCCGATGAGCAGTTTGAAAGTGCGTTTGGAGTATCTGTCCACGACGTTGTGGAGCACTATAAGAAAGCTTATCTGATAAGACGCAATAAGAGGTTGTCTTCGCGACAGGATGAGATGTGGCACAGGTACGTGAAAACGCCGATCCTCTCTGACGGGGTTAGGATTGATACGGTGATAAACAAGGAAGGAAATCTCGTTTTTGATTATGTGCAGACGATAAATGTGCCTCCCGGTCTGAAGAAGGTCGATTTGTTGCTTAAAGGGAGTATATCTGATTCTGAATCCAAGATATATGACATTCCCGAATCCGACAAACTAACCTTTTATATCAGTTCTCTCAGTACGCTTGTCAGTGACGAGGTCCGTTACAAGACAGAAGTGATAACACGAAATCTGGATGTGGTGCGAAATGGCCTTCTGGCGTTCCGGTCCGGAAGCGGAGAGATTGATGAAGACCTTTCTGACAATGCCTTGGAATTGGAGAAAATCAAGTCGATACTAAGAGACCTGGTTACTGACAGAAGGTTTGAAATAGATTCAATTGTTGTGTCGGCCAACGCTTCTCCGGAAGGTGCCTTGACTCAGAACAATTCCCTCTGTTCCATACGGGCGAGGAATGCATCCTTGTATTTCGAAAGATATCTTTCAGATCTTGACGACTCTTTAAGGCTTGCCGGTGGAGTGTTTGTGGAGGTCGGAGAAGATTTTCAGGAAAGCCGTTTCAAAGACTCTCATGAGTCTGAGGCAGGAAAGATAAGATTTCTTTGCAGAAGCGGAGGGGAGAACTGGAGCGGACTTGAGAGGCTCGTGGCATCGGACAGTCTGATGAGCGGAAAGGATAAAGATGATTTCAATGCGCTTGTCTCCGATATAAAGGACGTTGATGTCAGAGAGTCCAATATGAAGCGGAAGCCGTATTACAAATATGTGCGCGAGCAGTTGTATCCGTTATTACGTACGGTTGAATTTAAATTCTGCCTGCACCGGAACGGGATGATTACCGATACTGTCCGCACGGAAATTGTCGATACTGTATATGCTAACGGCGTATCGGCACTGATGGGTCGGGATTATGAAAGGGCGCTTGCTCTCCTTTCTCCATACGAAGACCTGAATGCGGTTGTTGCGATGATTGCGATGGAGAGAAACCATTCGGCACTCGACATACTCTGCCGCCTTGAGCCCGACGCACGTGTTGATTACCTTTCCGCTATTGTATATTCGAGGCTTGGAGATGACAGAAAAGCCGTGGAATGCTATATCCGTTCGTGCCGGAAAGACCGCGCTTACATAAGCCGAGGAAATCTTGATCCGGAGGTATCCAGGCTTATAAGAAAATATGCACTTGATTATGAACTATAATTTATTAAAAATGAAGAACTTTATTTTTACTTTGACGGCCGTTTGTGTAATGGCGTCTTTGGCTTCATGCCAAAAGTTGGATTTTTTTCGCCACCCGGGCGGCGAAGGTGACGCTGATTGCGAATTGATGGTTTGCATCAGTGATGGATTTACAAAGGTGGTAGGGCAGACATCTGCCGCCGAGAACAAGATCAATGATGTCCAGATATTTGTATTCAATACCTCGACAGGCAAGCTTGATGCCGCCGCTCACAGTGGAGGATTGTCTTCTGACGGAGGATATACAATGGCGGAAAAGCTCAACTGTACACGAGGTGCACGTCAGGTATGGGCGATAGTCAATTCGAAGGTAAACTATGTGGACGGTGCCGATATCAATAGGGTCAAGACAATAGATGAACTGCAGTTGAAGACTTCGGCGTTGACTGATAACGAACCTTCCAGCTTTATCATGGCGGGAAAGAAAGATGTCACACTGAAGGCGGATAGCGAGACGGTCTCTGTGGATGTGCGCAGGGTGTGTGCCGCCATTTGTCTCAAATCCATAAAAAATGATATGATTGTGCCTGCCTATCAGACTGCAGGGTCTGTAAAAATCACAGGAGTATATCTTTTGAACGTACCGAATAAACAGAACTTTACAATTCCTGCTTCGGACCAGACGGCTGTTGGCAGCATATCTTCGACGGTTCTTGCCAAAGATGAATGGATTTCGCCTACGGGAAAGACTGTCACCCCAAAAGAGTTGCTATTGACGTCTGACGTCTATGCTGCTGCTGACCAGGCGCTTGAGTATAAAGCTGAGTTTTCCAAACATAGCGTTTTATACTCTTATCCCAATGATGCAACAGCGCTCCCCGGTGATACCTGGGCTCCGTCTGTTACGACCATGGTTGTTGAAGCCATAGTCGGTGGACAGCCTTGCATATATCCTGTGCAGCTCGGACGACTGCACAGCAATTATAAATACGAGGTCTCTTTGGTTATAAAGCATGTGGGCGGTGATCCGGACAATCCATGGAAAAAGATTGAATTTACTGATCTTGATGCCATTGTGAAAGTCGTCGACTGGACTACCGGTGCAAATGTCTCGGAAGTTATATAGAATCGAATGACATGCCGCCGCATCATATCCGGTGCCGGCATGTCAATATTCGGGCAATATTGCAGAATGCTATGAAAAACAGACTGTTTGATGTTATACTGCTATGTGTGTTTGTCTTGTCTTCCTGTTCAATAAAGGAAGACAGGACATGCTGTCCCGTGTATGTGAATATGAATTACGATGTAGTGATAGCCGGTGGCAAGTATGAAAATTCGCTGGTTGGTGCTTCCGATGGTTCTCCAGGCATTATGACGCATATTGATTTGTTGAAATATGAAGGGCGGGGATTTGAGGTAGCCTGTAAAAGAGGTGTTATCAGATTGGCTTCCGCTTTTGGATACGAATCGTTTTCATGGAAGGGCGATACTTTGATTATGGCTAAAGGCACCGAGTGCAGTCCTCTTTTTGCATGGGCGGAGAAAGTGATTGCTGAAGGTGACCTCTATTATACTGAGGTGTCCCCGCACAAGCAGTATAGCGTGATGAATATCATTGTTGTGGGGCTGCTTCCCGGAGAGGATTTTACTTATGACATTCGCGTAAAGGCTAATTGCAATGCATTGAAACTGTATGAATTGTCTCCGGTAGAGGGCACCTATACTGTGATGGCAAAGCACAAGAATGCATCGGGATATGAAGTCCGTATCCCTCGTCAATTGAGAAACGAAATTGTCCTTGAGTTATTGGATCCGTCACAGGACAGTAATGTCCCAGTATCTGTGATTGATGTTGGTAAGGCTCTGGAGTCCAAGGGATTTGATTGGGGGAAAACGGATTTGGACGATATGAATGTGGTAGTGGATTTTACAAGGATGCAGGCCTTTGTTGAGGTTGTGGATTGGAATTCGGCGAAAATTGAAATTACTATTTGATAGTTTGGAATGATGATACAGAATAGAATGAGAGTTATGTGGGTGATGATGTCGTTGTTGGCGGCATCTTGTACTCCTGATAATAATGATGGAGCCATTGATTCGGCACAAACGCTCAAAGGAGAACGGGTAGCCGTCAGTGTTAATGTTGTAGGTGAGGGCGTTTTGAGTTCCAAATCATCGCTTCTTGAAGGCAGTGAAGATAAATTCAGCGGAGCGGAAGTGTTCATATACTATGCGGACAACGGGCTTTTGGATTCGGTACAGGAGATACCGGCATCTGCGTTTGCTCCTTCAAGCGGTGGGTCAGGAGCGGTTTTGTCTTTCCCCTCAAAAAGAAAAGTAAGGGTGTATGTGTCAGGAAATCTTTGGGCCGTTTCCATGTCTGATGGTTCTATTTGTGGCCTTGGACGGGCCCTTGGCGCTGATTTTCCAATGAAGGAATCAGAATTCCTTGATATGGAATACCGTTTGGACGGAAGTGCTGTCAATGGAAAATACCGGTTTGAGAAAATGTCCGAAGTCGCCTCTTATGGTATTCCATTTTCCGGATCTGTCCGGGAAATGGAATATAAAGACAATTCATCCATATCCGTGCAGTGCGTAAGACTGTTTGCAAAGATTCATCTTACCATAGATCATGGAAATCTTGATGGCGGCGGTGCGAATCCGGAATTCTTCAAGAACGGTCATTTGTACCTGCGTCAAACCAATTGCCGGGTTCTGCCTTTTTCCGATCGTGAAAGTCTGGCATTGAAAGCGGAAGATGTCGTAGAAGGGGATTATGATCCGTCTATGGTAAATGGCACTTCTCTTACATTTGATTTCTATGTCCCCGAAAACTGTCAGGGAACATTGCTTCCCGGTAATACGAAGCAGAGCATGAAGACTCGGGAACACCTTGAATCTGTCTTGGGGATTGAAAGGGCGGCTTTGCTGACTTATGTGGAGTTTTGCGGAGAAGTAAACCCGGATGCCGGGGGTTATGGAGGTCCTGTTATATACAGGTTTTATCTTGGTGAAGACAATTGTACCAATTTTGATGTTGTTCGAGGACGGAGATATGATGTTACACTGTCGTTCAATGTGAATTCTCTATTTGACCCTTATTGGAAAGTCTCGCCTGAGTTGACGGACGGGCGAAATGTGGGGATAAGTGCGGATTCCGGCTTTTCTTCGCCATTGCCTTTTGGACAGATGGTCGCGGTAAGATGCAACCGGCCCGGACGTATGTATCTATACGTTGAGGCTGGGGCGGGAGGGGTGCGCAGAATCCCGGATGGAATTGTGGATGACGGGTATAAGCCGGTGAGTTTGTCGGATTGCCCGGTCTCTACAAATTTTCTTTCATCGGACGGGAGGGTCGTTTCTTCTGAACTCTCGGATCTGGGAATAACTCCTTTGTTTGATGAGACTTCCGGGCTACTGTCCTTTACAGTGACTGATGTGTCAAAATTCAAATCCGGCAGGAATATAAGCTTGCATGTGACAATTCAGCCCAAAGGGAAAACATACAGTTTTGAGCTGTCTACTTATGATGACATTGGGGTCAGTTGGGACAAGTCCCTGACAGACGGCTTTTATCCGGGGATGAAAAGGACCGCAACCCTAAGCGGATTTGTTGGGACAGTGGGCGTTACGTGCAGTGATTCACATATGTTCAAGCATAAGAATACCGCCGGGGTTGGAAACCTTGTGACCGGAGATCCTGCTTCTTCGCCCCGGCTTACCAATGGGAAATTCGACATATTCAATTATTATTACTGCAATAATGCCGATTATGTCTTTACTTTTACCCCGGAGGACTCGTTTAATGACGGATATCCGGTCAAGTCTCCGGTTAAAAACGCCATGCCTGACATAAGAATAAAGGGACTTGTGTCCGATTTGCCCGAGAGCCAGGTCCCTATAGGGTGGTCGGATAAGAACGCTATGTATCTTGACATCACGGGAGCTCCGTGGCTGCTCCCGCTTTCAATAGAATTGTATGCTCCCGGCAGTTCGCGAAAACTTGAATATTCGGAATTTGATGCAGTGGCTTTTTCTCATGTATATTCTCCGAAACTGATAGCCGATGACAATGTTTCCAATCTTGAAATTGACGGCGAGACCATATATTCCGGCAGCGAGGATTCATATATAGGGATTACAAAGCGTCAGACAGGGACGGGTTTTCCGGAGTTTGATATTTCCCGAAGACGTATAGGGGATTATTTCGATACTTATGAGAGTGAAAACGTGAGACTTAGGAATTGCCGGATAATGCTGATGCCTACCGTGTCACAATATTACGGAAAGGGCTTTTTCAGGGTGAACAAGTATTTGAATATCTATTTGCGCCCCTTTATGATATCCGGAACAAAAGTTGATTTTGCTAAGCGATATGATGACTACACTCTGTGGAAATCAGAATACCTTGATGAACCGTTTCGTAGTCTGGTAGAGTCCTCAGCCAATGGTAACGGAGCAGAAGGCAGCATTGGATTCAATGTGCAGGATGCTTCTATGATGAAATTATGTGCCGTTCCGACAAGGTCTTCTTCGTATTCCGGCGGTGAAGCCAGTGAAAGTCTGATTGTCTCATCAGAGAAGAAGCCCGGGTTGCCGGGAATTATTGGAGAGTTCAGCTTTGTGAATATGAAGTTTGTCGATAATGGCTCAAATAAGCACTCCGCCGGGCCGCATGAAATCCGTGCGTATGTGACAAACCGCCACTCCTTGGAAAGTAAATATGTGAAAATAGGGGAGACTGACGTTTTTGTTCATTTTGTAGTCGGTGTTGATTATGATCATGTGGCATCGTATTTTGATGGTGTGTCCGGAGGATATCTCGGAATAGTACCAAGAATCATGTCCGACATATCTCGTACGAGTTTTGGCGATGCCGGGTATAATTCGGAGTTGTCCAAATCTGTCGAGATGTATTCTTCGGATGCGTCCGTGGACGGAATGCTTCATCTTGAAAATAAGTTTACCGGAGTTCCATATAACTATACGATTCGTTCGACCAGTGGCACAGGATGGGCGAAGTCGTATGCATACCATTATTCTGTCTCAACCTCTCTGTCGATACGGCAGTATAAGATAGAGCCGGTAAACAGTACACAAGAAGCGATTTTCGAGCTTCAGAACTATTATTCTTCATGTCTTATGTCCGATGGCGGTGTCAACGAGAAGATAGCTTTGCTGGCGAGAACTATGGGGCCAAATGTGCTGAAGATGAAGTTCTATAACACTAAAAACGGGCCGGCAGACAGTCAAGTGTCGTTGGACGTTTTTGATTATACCGGATTTGGAAATTTACGATACTATGATGGAGACAGGGAACGGGGATACTATGTATTTCATCTTCTGTCGGATTTGAATATGGAGTCAAGAGGTTGGATACCGTATTTTGAATGGCTCTCAAAATAATATTCTGTGAAGTATGAAAAGATTGATTGTTGTCTGTGCGGTTGCCATATCGGCGGTGCTGTGTTCCTGCTCTAAAAGTTTGAATCCAAGGCCGGAGCCGCACGCTGATGTGGAATTTTCCCTTGCTATTAAGGAGACGCGGCAGTCACATGTGTTTGTATGGGAAGTCGGTGATGAAGGGGTTCGGTGTGAAGAGCAGACTCTTTGTGAATTGTGGGTGACCGACTGGAACAGTTGTGAAGTTGCGGCTTTTAGTGACAATCCGGCATTTGACGGTGTGAATTTCTCGTCATCCGCTCCTGATATCATAAGGGTTGAAAAGATTGATGGCAGGACTTGTGCTCTTAGAAGAAAAGGTGATGCGCCGGATGGGGTTGTGATTTCAGCTGAGGCCGGGACCCGCAGAGTCTCTTTCAGAGTTTATGCGAAAGACGTTGTTCCCCTGAAGGCCATTCACCTGAAATATGGCGGGCAGGATTATTATATAGAGAAAGATTATACGCAGAGGTATCCTTATATGTTGTATGCTGATCAGAAGAACTGTCGCAAATACGACCTTGGGCGGAAGATGTTCGGTTATGCTGATGTGAACGGGGTCAGATTCTTTGATGAAAACATGCAGGAGATCACAAAAAACTCGGAGACAACGAGCCTTGAATTATTGGAACTGGTACCGGAAAATGCTTCTTTCCGCTATGTGGTGAATTGGTATTCATGCAATACGGATAAGATATATGCTTGGGATAACGCATATTGTATTATCCTCAGGGAAATTGATCCGTGGCCGGGAGGAGCCGAGGAAAAAAGTCCGGGATTCACCGGGCTTGACTGGTCTGAAATCCAAGGCAGACATACGGAAGTCCTGTTACCTGGACTGTTCTGTTCTTTTGCTTTTCTTGTGAACCGATCTGCTCCGGATGTCGGAAAGAATCTTGAAAGATATGAAATAGGCGAGACTGCTACTTATCGTTTTTGGGGGATTTATGATACTGAAGGACTAAGGGAACTGCCGGAGCATATATAGTGTACAATTCTCGGTTTTATTGATTATCTTTGAGAGATTTTGATAACACGAGAATATGAAAAAAATTCTGCTCCTTTTACTGTCGGTAGCTATATCCGGACAGTTTGCTTATTCCAGAGACGTTCTTCATACGGAGAATACGACCATTGTCCTTGATGCTGAAGTAGGAAAGGGCCTGCAAATAGTTTATTACGGAGCACGGCTTTCCGATACTGATGTTGAGAACCTTCGTTTTGCAGGGGTCCGTCCTCAGAGGGCCTATCCGGCACATGGACTTATAGGTAAGGAAGAGGAAGCGCTGAGTGTGGTTTTTCCGGATGGGAACGTCACTCTTGATCTTAAGGTGACAGGGGTGAGCCGCTCTTCATGGGAAGATGGTGAAGTGTTGGAGATTACCAGTCGGGACACTTTTTACCCTTTCACGGTCAAAGCTTTTTACAAGACATATCGTAGCGAGGATATGATAAGCACCTGGACTGAACTGACAAATGAAGGGAAGAAGCCGATGACTTTGACGCGGTTTGATTCCGGAACACTTCCTTTCAGATATTCAGATGCCTGGATATCATATCTTTATGGTTCTTGGGGCAATGAGGGTAGAGTGGCCTCGGAGCCGCTTAACAGAGGCATGAAAGTTATCAAGAATAAGGACGGAGTGCGCAATTCGCATTCCTTCCATTCCGAGGTAATGATTTCTTTGGATGGCAAGCCATCTGAAAATGCCGGAAGAGTCATTGGGGCAGCCCTGTGCTATAGCGGCAACTATGAGCTGCGTTTCAATACTGTGGACAGCGATTATCATAGATTCTTTGCCGGTATATGCCCGGACAATTCGGAATATACTCTCGCTGCGAAGGAGAGCTTTGAAACTCCGGAATTGGCGTTTACTTTTTCCGATTCCGGAATCGGCGGAGCCAGTCGCAACTTCCATAAGTGGGGCCGCAATTGGAAGATCGCTCACGGTAATGTTGAGCGCCGGATACTTCTCAACAGTTGGGAAGGAGTCTATATGGACATCAACGAAAAGGGGATGGACCAAATGATGGGAGACATTGCATCCATGGGCGGTGAGCTGTTTGTGATGGACGACGGATGGTTTGGTGACAAGTATCGCAGGGTTACGGACAACTCTTCTCTTGGAGATTGGGTTGTGGATCGGCAAAAACTGCCTCATGGCATCGGCTGGCTTGTGGAAACGGCCGAAAAGCACGGAATACGTTTCGGCATTTGGATTGAGCCGGAGATGACCAATACAAAGAGTGAACTTTATGAAAAGCATCCTGATTGGGTGGTGAAAGCTCAGAACAGGGATCTTGTGACGGGAAGAGGCGGTACCCAGTTGCTCCTTGACCTTTCCAATCCGGCAGTTCAGGATTTTGTCTTCGGAGTAGTTGACAATATTATGACGGAGAATCCGGACATCGCGTATATCAAATGGGATGCAAACATGGATATTTCCGCTCACGGATCACAATACCTGAAGAATCAGAATCATCTTTATATCGAATATCATCGTGGTCTTGCCAAGGTGCTGGACCGTGTAAGAGCGAAGTATCCTGACATTACCATACAGGCATGTGCGAGCGGCGGAGGAAGAGCGAATTATGGCATTATGCCATGGTTTGATGAATTCTGGGTGAGCGATGATACGGATGCCCTACAGCGTCTGTATCTCCAATGGGGTACTTCGTATTTCTATCCGTCTATTGCCATGGCATCTCATATCAGCGCCGCACCTAACCATCAGACGGGAAGGAATGTTCCTATGAAATTCAGGATTGACGTTGCCATGAGCGGCCGTCTTGGGATGGAGATACAGCCTATGAATATGACTGAGGCGGAAAAGGAACTTTGCAGACAGGCAATAAGTGATTACAAAAAGATTCGTCCTATAGTTCAGTTCGGTGATTTGTACAGACTTGACAGTCCGTATGATGATAACGGCATCGCATCTCTGATGTATTGCTCGGATGATAAGCAGAAAGCGGTATTCTACTGGTGGAAGCCACTCGGATTCTGCGACGAGCATCTTCTTGTCGTAAAAATGGAAGGACTGGAGCCTGAGAGCATGTACAAGGTGACAGAGCTTCACCCTATAGACAGATTCCCGCTGTCATGTGAAGGAAAGGTGTTCTCCGGAAAATATTTGATGGAGAACGGTCTTGTCTTGCCTAACTCCCATAGTGCAAAGAATCCAGAATTCGGCAGCAGTTGGGCGAGCAGAGTTTTGTATCTTGAAGCGCAATGAAAATGAGAAGGATGATTGCAGGACTGCTCTCTGTTGTAATGCTTTTGGCGTTGACATCATGCGGTGCAGGTGTTGAAAAAGCACGGGAGGTGAGAACAGGGGATTTGGTGTTTGTCGGCATTCCC
>HF986349.1:43213-65101 GCA_000432655.1 Bacteroides sp. CAG:1060 | reverse complement strand
AAGGGTCCGACTCCATGTCGGAGGCAATAGGGGCGGCCACTGCCGGAGATAATGAACTGAATATTATTCATGTGGCCATCCTCGAAGTACAGAACGATTCCATCTGGATTATAGATGCGACCATAAAGCACAATGTGGATAGACATCCGTTGGATACTTTTCTCAGGGATTTTACCCTGAAAGACGGATCTTATCCGCAGTTTGAAGTCAAAAGACTTAAAGGGTGCAGCAGTAGAGATGCGGCGAGGTATGTGGAGAATGCCAAGCAGTTCATTGGAGAGCCATACGATGTGGCTTTCCTTCCCGACAATGGTGCCAAGTACTGCAGCGAACTTGTAAGGGACAGTTATCTGTGTAAAGACGGAACCCATATTTTCGGAGAGTCTCCGATGAACTTCCTTGACTCTGACGGACATATGCCGGCCTATTGGACAAAGCTTTTTGACAGTCTTGGAATGCCCGTCCCTCAAGGAGTCCGGGGCACCAATCCTCAAGCCATGTCCAAGGAAGATGTATTGGAAACTGTCTCGACAGGAGAGTTTTGGCATATTCCATAAATTTGAATACCTTTGCGTTCCAAAGTAGTTATAGTGTTATGTCGCTCCAAATTTCAAACAAAACCAGGTTAATGCCTGCATCTGCTATCCGTAAATTGGTACCGTTTGCGGATGCTGCCAAAGAACAGGGTGTGAAGGTATATCATCTCAATGTAGGTGCTCCGGACATCAAGTCTCCGCAGTGCGCCATTGATGAGGTCATAAGAAGATGTCAGGATATGCATCATCTTTCATATACAAATTCTGCCGGTTTGATGGAGTTGCGCAAAGGTTTGGTGGAAAAGTATTACAAGAAGATAGGAATTGATATTGAAGTTTCCGAACTTCTTGTGGAAGTGGCAGGCAGTGAGGCTTTCGCCAGTGCGATGCAAATTGCTGCCGACAGAGGTGATGAGATAATAGTTATCGAGCCTTATTATACGAATTATCAGACATTTGCATTTCTTAATGGAATTACATTGAAGGCTGTTCCGACCTCAATAGACGATGACTTCCGGATTCCGGATATTTCCGAATTTGAGAAGCTTGTTACGGACAGGACCAAGGCTGTGCTCATCAGTAATCCTTGCAACCCATCCGGAAAGCTTTTTACCAGGGAGGAGATGCTTGCAATAGGAGATTTCTGTAAGAGGCATGACCTGTTTCTCATTAGTGATGAGGTTTATCGTGAGTTCTGCTACACTGATGAGCCTCATTTCTCTGCAATGAATATTCCGGGATGCGAGCAAAATGTAATTCTGGTGGATTCAGTATCAAAAAGATATAACCTGTGCGGAGCTCGCATCGGGTGCATCGTTTCGCACAACAAGGATGTGATGGCTGCGGCTTTGAAATTTGCCCAGTCAAGACTGTGTCCTCCGGTATTCGGCCAGTATTCCGCTATAGGTGCCCTGGATACTCCACAGAGTTATTTTGATGAGGTCAAACAGGAATATATACGTCGCCGTGATTGTGCGGTGGGTATGCTGAATGAGATTCCGGGCGTTCGGGCATCCATGCCTTATGGAGCGTTTTATACGATTGCGGAATTGCCTGTAGAAGATGCGGAAGATTTCGTCAAATGGATGCTTACTGATTTCAGAGTTGATTCTCAGACTACTATGGTGACTCCGGCCGGCTCATTCTATAAGACTCCAGGCGCGGGGCGGAATCAAGTCAGAATCGCTTATGTTCTGGAAGTTCCGGAATTGAAAAAGGCGATAAATATTCTTGGAGAGGGGCTGTATGCCTATAAATCTCTTAGTGGAAACGCGTACTAAATACCTGAAAATATAAAATGAAGCCATTGTTCAATACGCTTGCTGAAGTGTATGATTATTCGACAACGCATTTTCAGAAACGCATTGCGTGTGAATTTGTCGGAGGGGACGAAAGCAATTCTTATTTGCAGTTCAAGGAGAAAGCGGACAATCTTTCGCGGGTTCTGTCCAATTTCGGTATAGGAGCCACTGACAAGGTGGCCATATTGTCCGAGAATCTCCCGAATTGGAGCATTGCTTTCTTTTCTATCACGGCATTTGGACGAATTGCCGTGCCGATGCTGCCTGAATTGTCTCATGACGAGGTGGAGAATATCATGGCACATTCGGAGTCAAAGGCGATTTTTGTATCCAAGAAGCAACTGCCCAAACTCTCTCCGGAGACAATCGGCAGACTGAATCTCGTTATAGACATTGAAGATTTCTCTTTCGTGAAGTCGGACGGCTCCACCTACACCTGTGACGGGAAAGTGGGTATCCCTATGTCCATGGATACGGCGGCTATCATATATACTTCCGGTACTACGGGAAAGGCTAAGGGCGTTATGCTCAGCCATAGGAATTTCTGTACCAACATTATGAGTTCGTGGTACAGTTATAAGCTTGGCAAAAAGGACGTGATGCTTTCCATCCTCCCTATGGCCCATACATACGAGATGAGTATCGGTATGCTGTACCCGTTCGCCGTAGGCGCCAAAGTGTCGTATATCCAGAAGGCGCCTACTCCGTCAATTTTGATAGGGGCGCTAAAAAAGGCGCGGCCAACAGCCATGCTAAAGGTGCGGCCAACAGCCATGCTTTCCGTGCCTCTTATTATTGAGAAGATTTATAAGAGCAGTGTGGTTCCTACCATCAACAAAAGTCATTTTCTCCGTTTCCTGAGGGACAAGATGCCATGGTTGCTGTATAAACTCGTGGGTATGAAGCTTATGAAGACATTTGGCGGACGAATCGGCTTTTTCGGTATAGGTGGCGCCAAATTGGATCCTACAGTGGAAGCATTCCTTTCCAAGGCAGGCTTCCCGTATGCCATAGGTTACGGTCTGACAGAGACGGCCCCGCTCATTTGTGCGGCATCGCCGCATAAGACCAAGGTCGGGAGCACCGGAAAGCCGGTACCTGATATTCAGGTTCGTCTTGACAACGTGAATCCGGAGACAGGCGAGGGCGAACTTGTAGTAAAGGGCCCTAATGTGATGCTTGGTTATTATAAGGATTACGAGCGCACCTTGTCCGTTCTCAGGCTTGACGGCTGGTTCCACACGGGAGATCTTGCGTATGTGGACAAGAAAGGAAGGTATTACATCAGAGGCAGGATGGGAAATCTTATCCTGGGCTCTTCGGGTGAGAATATCTATCCGGAGGAGATTGAGGCGGTGATTAACAGCATGGAAGGTGTGGGAGAGTCATTGGTTGTCCAGCGTGATGGAAAGCTTGTGGCCCTGGTTCAGATGAACGACAATATAATTGATTGGAACCTTGAGGGTGAGGACAAGTTTATAGAAGAACTGGAAGCCCGTCAGAAGGCGATTGTCGAGTTCGTCAATTCGAAGGTGAGCAAGTTCTCGAAAATTCGCTCGGTGGAGATTCAGAAGGAGCCTTTTGTCAAGACCGCCACACACAAAATCAAACGTTTTCTGTACGAAAAGGATAAAAAGAAGTAGGGGATGTCCCTACTTCTTCCATTTTGTGAACGGTATCTTAGCGAGGTAAGAGTTGTAGTACCGTCTGTCTCCGGTCACCTCTTCTCCGAGCCATGAAGGGGTTTCGAACGCCTCGTCTTCGGAAGTCAGTTCTATTTCCGCCATGGTCAGCCCTTCGTTGTCTCCATGGAATTCATCTACTTCGAAAGTGTGTCGGCCGAAGTCGATATAGTACCTTGTCTTGTCTATAATCCCGGGTTCGCAGAGATTGAGCAGTTCTTTCGCTTCTTCTACGGGAATTTCTTTCTCCCACTCGTATCGGCTGATGCCGGCATGGTTGCTTCTTCCTTTGATTGTCAAGAATCCTTGATTTCCTCTGGTCCTGACACGTACGGTGCGTACCGGATCGGCACACAAATACCCTTGCGTGATGCGAAGTGCAGACTTCGCTTCGGACTTATATTCTCCTGAGACGAGATACTTTCTCTCTATTTCAATAGCCATACTGCTCTTTAAATTTTGTGCAAAGATACGAGTTAATTATTGTTCTTGTCTAGAAGAATTGTTAATTTTGTGTGATGTTCAGGAGGATTATTCTGTTACATTAAGTTCTTGGTATGGATACATTTGAAGAGTTTCTCAAAATGTAACATCTGAGCAACAATTTGTTAGTGATTTTATTTAGGGGAAAAGGGATTAACATTACTTTTACACCGAATGGTTAAATTGGTTAATTTATTTGTTGCTCTCGCCCTCTTGTTCCCAACAATCCTATACGGTCAGGAGGGCGGGACTTTTATAAATTTCAATTCTGAAGAATATGACTTCGGCAAGGTCCGTGAGTCCGATGGCCGTTTGTACCATTCTTTCGAGTTTGTCAATTGCTCAGGTGCCGTGTTGAATCTTCTTGAACCGGTCCCAAGTTGCTCTTGTGTAAATGCAAAGCTTTCTGCCAAATCATTGAAACCAGGTCAGCGTGCCAGTGTGGATGTGGTGTTTGACCCTTCCGGAGCAGAGTCCCTGGTCTATAGGACGGTTGATATTTACTCCAAGGAAGGTATTCATCTTTCAACTCTGAGTGTTATGGCCGATGTTGTGCCTATGGATACGTCATTGGCGCGGAAGTTCCCTATAGTTTTGGATGGTGATTTGCGCTCAGATGTAAGTACTGTCAATTTCGGCTATTCCTATTGGGGAGAGTCCTCGCGAAAGATTGTGGAGCTTGCAAATCTGGGCAAATCCCGCGTTCGTCTGCGTGCCGAAAGTTCATCGGGCACTATTGATGTGATTTGCCCTGAATATATTGAGCCTGAGAGCCATGTCGGCGTCATAATCGTGAGTAATGTGCCTGATGACTCACATCTGTATCAGATGCGAAAAGATCAGATCAGCTTGTATGCTGACGGCAAAAAGACCTCTCGCGGCATTTCTGTAGAGCGTCTGATTCTTGGCAGGCTCAGTCAGGACGGTCCTTTGCCGTCTCTTATGACATATCCTTCCGTGGCTGGACTTTCGAAGTCGCTTTTTACAAAGACATATTCCGGCAATATTGAAATTGCCAATTCCGGAAGAGGAGACCTTGTCATTCTTGCCGTGCGGCATAGTGATGATGTGGAATGCTCGATAAAAGACGGGCATGTCGTAAAGGCTGGAGAAAAGTGCAAGGTATCAGTAAAATCGAAGAGGGGGACCTGCGTTGTGGAGATTTTTACAAATGATCCGATAAGGCCATACAAAGAATTGATATTTAATAACTTATAACCTTTATTTATGTATCAGAATGTATTAAAACTCGCGGCTTCGGCTGCGCTTCTGCTGGGTGTTGCCGCTTGCGGACCGAAGCAGAATTATGAGTATCCATTCCAGAATCCGAAGCTTTCTACCGAGGATCGTGTGGAGAATCTCATGTCTCTTCTCACTCCGGAAGAGAAGGTCGGCCTTCTTATGAACAAGAACATTTCCATCGATCGTCTGGGAATCCCTTCCTACAACTGGTGGAGTGAGGCTTGCCATGGTGTGCGTCAGGACGGATATACCGTGTATCCTCAATACATCGGTCTTTCTGCCACATTCAACCCGGATTTGATGTACGATGTCTTCACTACGGTATCTGATGAGGCTCGTGCCAATTGGAACCGTTCCGAGAGAGAGTTCAACGTGGATTTCGGTGCAAGGTACTATCCCGGCAATCCTGAGCTTTCATTCTGGTGCCCGAATGTCAATATCGTAAGGGACCCGAGGTGGGGTAGAGGTCAGGAAACTCCGGGCGAGGATCCATACCTTTCCAGCGTGATGGGCATTCAGACCGTGAAGGGTATGCAGGGCGATGACGACAAATACTACAAGACCCACGCCTGTGCAAAACATTATGCAGTCCACAGCGGTCCGGAACCTCTTCGTCACAGAATGGATGTGAGCGTTTCTCAGCGCGACCTTTGGGAGACATATCTTCCTGCGTTCAAAGCCCTTGTTACAGAGGCAGACGTAAGAGAGGTTATGTGTGCTTATCAGCGTTACGAAGGAGTCCCTTGCTGCACAAATGACAGGCTTTTGGTAGATATCCTTCGCAACAAATGGGGATATGACGCTATCGTGCTTACAGACTGCGACGCCATCAATAATTTCTACACTAAGGGTCAGCATGAAACCCATCCGGATGCGGAGCATGCTTCTGCAGATGCTATTCTTCACGGTACGGACCTTGAGTGCGGTATCAGCTTCATATCTCTCAAGGACGCCCTTAAGGATGGTATGATAAAGGAGTCTGATCTTGACGTCCATGTGAAGAAGGTCCTTACCGGACGTTTTGAACTTGGTATGTTCGATCCTGCCGAGATGCTTCCTTGGGCGAATCTTGGTCCGGAAGTGATAAGCAGCGAATCCAATGATCAGCTTGCTGTCCAGAGTGCCCGCGAATCCATGGTCCTGCTCAAGAATGAAGGCGTTCTTCCTCTTAAGAAAGATGTGAAGAAACTTCTTGTCCTCGGTCCTAATGCGGACAACGTGGATATGCTCAACGGTAATTATGGCGGAACTCCTACAGAAGAACACAAACGCTCGATTCTTGACGGTATCAAGCAGGCCGTTCCAGGTGCAGAGGTGGTATATTCCAAGGCTTGTGAGCTTGAAGACGAGTTCAATACTACAAGTCTTCTTCCTTATTTCAATGGTGGACAGGGTCTTCTCGCTTCTTTCTACGGCGATAAGAAAATCGCCGGAAAAGCCAAGCTTGAGCGTTACTACAACAGTGAAATCAATTTCAGTACTTTCGGCGCATGGGGATTTGCAGAGGGCGTAGATGCTGAAGATGTCGCTGTCAAACTTACCGGAAGCTATACTCCTGATTTTACCGGAAAACTCAGCTACAACATAAGCTCTGACAATGGATATGTGCTTAAGGTTAACGGTAAGGTGGTAGAAAAAGTTGCTGCCGGCGGACGTATGCGCAGATGGGGTGTTCCTCAGTACAAGTCATTTGACGTTACTGCAGGAAAGCCTGTCAACGTAGAAGTGGAATATGTAAGAGGCTCCGGTCCTTTCGCTTCGCTTTCTGCTATATTCTGCAAACGCGAACGTCCTGATTTTGACGCTCTTGCCGCTATGGCATCAGATGTTGATGCGATTATCGTTGTCGGTGGTATCACTGCACAGCAGGAAGGTGAAGGCGGTGACCGCCCGGACATTGAGCTTCCTAAGGTTCAGCAGTCTCTTCTCAAGGCAATGCACGCTACCGGAAAACCTGTGGTATTTGTGAATTGCTCAGGTTCCGCTATGGCTCTTGCTTCAGTAGAGAACCAGTATGACGCACTTATTCAGGCTTGGTATGCCGGTCAGGGTGGTGCTTATGCTCTTGCAGATGTGATTTTCGGTGACTACAATCCTTCTGGAAAACTCCCTGTCACATTCTACGCATCTACCGATCAGCTTCCTGACTTCATGAATTATGACATGGAAGGAAGGACCTACAGATATTTCAAGGGAACCCCTCTTTATCCATTCGGATTCGGTCTCAGCTACACCACTTTCGGATATGGTGAAGGAAAACTTTCCAAGTCTTCCGTTAAGGCAGGCAACGGAGTGGATATCACCATTCCTGTTACAAATACAGGCTCTGTGGACGGAGAAGAGGTTGTTCAGGTATATGTGAAGAGTCTTGATAATCCTGATGCCCCGATAAAGGCTCTGAAGGGATTCAAGAAAGTTGCCCTTAAGGCTGGAAAGAGCGCCAATGTCAAGATTACGCTCCGTCCTGATTCCTTCTCATATTATGACTCCAAGATTGACGAGCTTTCTGTTTTCCCTGGCAGGTATCAGATTCTTTACGGTTCGTCTTCAGACGACAAGGATCTCAAGAGCCTTGATTTCCAGGTTCTTTAGTTAATAATTCAGTTGATTTCTGGTTATATGACCATCAGATCAATTTCAGTTTCTGTTCTTTCGTGCGCGATACTTTTGGTATCGTGCGCGGAAAGGCAGGACGACATTCCTCTTGTGTACGATAGGGAGACAGTCGTGGCTTGGACTCCGCAGAGTAATCAGGAGTTCCCTGAGTATGGACTGGATGTTCCGCAGGAAGATCTTCCGTCCCCGTTTGCGTGGGCTTCCGGAAAAGGGGAAGTCAAGAAGTTTAAGGATTGGGCGAAGCGTCGTAGCGAAATATCTATGATGATTCAGTATTACGAAACCGGTATTAAACCGGTTACGGGCCCGGAGGATGTCAAGGCGCGGATGAGCGGTGATACCCTCTATGTGGATGTTACGGCTAATGGTGAGACGCTTTCTTTGAGTGCAAGAATCTTTTATCCTGACACTGATGTTCCGGGACCTTATCCTATTATGATTGGCGCGAGCCGCATGTCCCTTCCAAGAAGCATTTTCCTGGAGCGTCCTATCGCTCTTATGGACTTCAACGAGAGGCAGGTCTGCAACTATGGGCAGTGGGGTCCTCATGATTCACGGGGTTCGTATGCATTTGATCGTCTTTATCCTGATCTTGAAGATAATGGAACTTATATTGACTGGGCATGGGGATTCAGCCGTATCATAGACGCATTGCAGCAGCTCGGACCTGAAGTGACAAATATTGACACCCGGCACATAGGTGTTACCGGATGTTCTTATGCCGGGAAAATGGCTCTTTTCTGTGGTGCCTTTGATGAGCGGGTGGCCTTGACTATTGCCCAGGAGCCCGGTGGAGGCGGTGCTGCAGCATGGAGAGTGTCCCGAACCCTTGACAATGTGGAAGACCTTGATCATACTGATTATAACTGGTTCATGCACAGCTTTAAGGAAAAATTCGGTGGGGAAAAGGTATATAAACTGCCATACGATCGTCACGAACTTTGCGCCATGGTATTTCCTCGCGCACTCTTGATGTTGGGTAATACCGATTATCCTTGGCTTGCGGACGAATCAGGGTATGTGTCTATGAATGCGGCACGCAAGGTATGGGAACGATTTGGAGTGGAGGACCGTATGGGATATTCCATTAACGGCGGACATCCTCATTGCATGCTCCCCGAATCCCAGTATCCTGAGGTGGAGGCGTTTGTGGACAAGTTCCTGCTCGGCAAGTCAGATGTCAATACTATCGTGACCAAGGCGGAGCAGTTTGAAGGCAAGACGGATTTGTCAAGATGGATTAAGTTCTGATTGTGCCGAATGACATTATGAGGTGGCTTCTTTAGGAAGTCACCTTTTTTTGTTATATTTGTCTCACTGGACTTTAATCACAGATTAATTATGAAAATTGCAGTAGCAGGAACAGGATATGTCGGATTGAGCATTGCGACTCTCCTTTCTCAGAGAAATGAAGTTACGGCCGTTGATATCATACCGGAAAAAGTGGCGTTGATTAATGACCGCAAGTCTCCCATTCAGGATGATTACATCGAAAAGTACCTTGCAGAGAAGGACCTCCACCTGCAGGCAACACTTGACGGAAGAAGCGCTTACAAAGATGCTGATTTCATAGTGATTGCCGCTCCTACCAATTATGACAGCAAGAAGAATTTCTTCGACACTTCACATGTTGAGGAGGTTATCGAACTTGTGTTAGAAGTCAATCCCGATGCTGTGATGGTTATCAAGTCTACGATTCCTGTAGGATATACGGAGTCGGTCCGCTCCAAATTCTCTTATCGTGAGCGTCAGGCGGATGGTACCATGAAGGTTGTGGTCCCGAATATTATTTTTGCACCGGAATTCCTTCGCGAAAGCAAGGCTCTTTACGACAATCTTTACCCTTCCAGAATCATTGTCGGATATGACCACAGCAGTCATAAGCTGGAGGAGGCGGCCCATACTTTCGCATCTCTTATCAAAGACGGTGCGCTGAAAGAGGATGTCCCCGTGCTGTTTATGAACACTACGGAGGCGGAGGCGGTGAAACTCTTCGCCAATACCTACCTCGCCCTGAGAGTCTCGTATTTCAATGAATTGGATACTTATGCTGAGATGAAAGGCCTTGATACCAAGTCTATTATCGAAGGTGTGTGTCTCGATCCGCGTATAGGTACCCATTATAATAACCCGTCTTTCGGATACGGCGGATACTGTCTTCCAAAGGATACCAAGCAGTTGCTTGCAAACTATAACGATGTGCCGGAGAATCTCATCAGGGCCATTGTGGACAGTAACAGTACTCGAAAGGACTTTATAGCCGACAGGGTTCTGCAGAAGGCCGGTTATTACAGTGCCAACAGCGCATGGAACGAATCCTCCGAGAAGAAAGTAACCATAGGAGTTTATCGGCTTACCATGAAGTCGAACTCGGACAATTTCCGTCAGAGTTCCATTCAGGGTGTAATGAAGCGCGTCAAGGCCAAAGGTGCACAGGTCATTGTCTTTGAGCCTACCCTTGAGCCGGGCACAACATTTTTCGGCAGCGAAGTTGTGGGCAGCATAGAGGAATTCAAACGCCGCAGCGATGCCATCATTGCCAATCGCTGTGATTCCCAGTTGTCAGACGTGATGGAGAAAGTCTATACCCGCGATATTTTCCAGAGGGATTAGGAAGACTTCTTTCCGGACACTATCATGAACAATACCGCGGCCACGCAAATGGCGGCGCCGATGAACATGTTCGTTGTCATGAGTTCGTTGTACACGACGGTGCCGATGAATATCGCCGTGAGAGGCTCAAATACGCCCAGGACAGATGTTTTGGTCGCACCGATGTTTCTTGTCGAAATGGCGAGAGCCAGAAGAGACATCATTGTCGGGAAAATACCGAGTGCCAGCAGGTTGCCCCAAAGTGCCGGGGTATCGATACCTTTCAGGAGATTGGCATTTCCGGTGGCGAAGTTGAAAATCAAGAAAAATATGGCTCCGCTCCCGAGTGCATAGAATGTCAGAGTGTCCTCCGGCAGGTTTTTGATGCTCTTGGATTTATTGACAACTACGAGGTACAGTGCGTAACTCAACGCGCTTGATGCTGCAAGCATCAGCCCGAACATATTGAGGTCAATGTCTCCGCTTGGCATACACAGCAGCACAACTCCCGCAAAGGTGGCGATGATGCTGATCCAGACCTTCCACGTCGGGTACTCGCGAAGGCATACCATTATAAGAGCCGTGAACACGGGGTACAGGTACACCAGAGTTGTCGCGAGGCCTGATGGTATGTACTTGTATGAAAAGAAAAGAAACAGGCTGCTGAATGCGAACAGCACTCCGAGTATCAGTACAGTAGAGATTTCCTGACGCTTCAGACGAAAACTCTCCTTCCTGAGCATCATCAGCACTCCCATGCATATTACGGCAATCAAATACCGGAAAAACAACATTGCCGGCACTTCGACCCCGTTGCTTATCAATGGATGAGCAAACAGTGGATTAAGTCCGTAGGATATACCCGCAACTATACCGGCGATGTAGCCGATAATGGTATTTGACGATTTGTTGTCTGGCATGTCTATTTGAACTTCAACATTGCTTCACAGGCCGAAAGTATATCCTGGAACGTAGTCTCGAAATCTCCCGTATACCATGGGTCTGCAACGTCTTTGCTTCTTCCGGTGTAGGACATCATAAGATGAATCTTTCCTTCCGGATCAGATGGTATGATATGCTTGATGAGTCTTGTGTTGCTGCTGTCCATGCAGATTATTCTGTCAAATCTTGCATAGTCAGCCCCGGTGACTTTCCTTGCTGTCTTGGCCGGGTCAAACCACACTCCGTGCTGGGTAAGGCAGCGTTTGGCCGGAGGGTAGATTCCGTTGCCGGTTTCCTCATCGGAAACGGCTGCGGACTCAATGTGATACTCGGACTCCAAACCTTTGGCTTTGACCAAAGATTTTAAGATGAATTCGGCCATGGGACTCCTGCAAATATTCCCGTGGCAGACAAAAAGAATATTGTATCGTGCCATATTGGGGCGCAAATATAAGGCTTTTTTATATCTTCAGGAAATGTTTTCTTGCTCGTTTGGTGTACAAAAAAGGCACCCCTGGGAAAGGGTGCCATAATGTTGTATATAAGGACCTGACGGGTCCGTATGAATTCTATTGGAGAGACTATTCAGGTCTCATTACTATTTCGATGAAGTTGCCGGATGAGATGAGGCTCTTGGCGGCTTCCTGTACATCTGAGAGAGTAAGCGAATTGACAGCCTTTTCATATTCGGCGCTGAAATCGATACCGAGTTTGTCGGATGTGCTGAGCGCGTTGCTCCAGTAGCTGAGGTTGTGACGACTCTCCGGAATCTCCTTCTTGAGGTTGTTTACGGCTTTGTCGAACTTCTCTGCGTCAGGACCGTTCTTTGCGATGTTTTCGAATCCTGATTTTGCAAGTTCGCGAAGTTTGTCGGCCTGCTCAACATTGGTCTGGAAAGCTACTTCCATGGTCTTCATGGAGATAGGCTCGAAGATGCACTGAGTGTTGGCTGATGCTCCGTAAGTTCCGCCTTCTTCCTCGCGGAGAGTCTCGGTATATACCATATTCAAGATGTATGACAAGGCACTATATGCGGCCTCGTCTTTTACTGAATAAGGAGTTTTTACGTTATACACCTGATATACGGTGACCATTGGAGTCTCCATGGCTGTCTTGAAGTCGTTGACCTTAACTCCGTCCACGAAGAGGTCTCCCACGTATTTGGATTCTTCAGCATTCTTTCCTTTTGGAAGAGATGCTACATATTTCTCGAGGAGTGGCTTGATTTCATCAACCTGGAAGTCACCGGAGATATACATTTGTGCACCGTTGGCTCCCTTGAAGAGGAGACGATAGTATTTCTCTATTACGTCAAGACTTGCTTTGGCGAGGATCTCAGGGTTGATGACACTTCTTCTTGGCGAGTCGAATACGCTGCTGTAGAGTGCCTGCTGAAGCTTGTAGTTCGGAGTATTTACAAGGTTCGGAAGTACAGTCTCGAGCTGTGACAGACTCACTCTGAAGTCATTCTCGTCGAAACGTGGTGCGGTCACGAAGAGGTAGAAGAGCTGCATGGCAGACTCAATGTCTTTCACCGTGGCGGAGCCGGTTACACCGTGGCTGTAATTGCCGATGAAAGGAGATACGACCAGTTGTTTGCCGGCAAGCATCTTGGTCAGAGTGTTGGCGGAGAATGATGAAACACCGCTGTTTCCGGCATAAGATGACCAGATATTGTCATTGAAAGAGTCAATATCGGAAACCGGAATAAGGTTCTTTCCTCCGTCTTTTGTAAATGAGAATGTAATTCTATCCTTCTGAAGGTCAGTAGGGTAGAGGGTTACTCTTACTCCGTTGCTCAGGGTGAGTACGGTAGAGCCGTAGCGGCCTTCGGTGCTTGATTTGATCTTTCCGGACTTGATCTTCGCCGGATTGAGCAATTCACTTGGAATATCTTCGCCTTCCGCTCTTGCTATCTCCGCATTCTGTACCTTCTTGATAACTGACATCAGTTCATCTTCGGTAGGCACATTATTTCCGTCACGCTCAGGGGCGGTGTAGATAAGTACGAGATTTTCGTCCAGATTCATTTGGGAAACGGTCTCGTTTACCATCTGTGCCGTGAGCTGAGGCATAATCTGACCAAGCAGTTCATACTCTGTCTTTGGATCCATGAACGGTTTGTTGTCAAAGAAGTTATAGACCATTCCCATTACGAATTCGCTGTTCTTGCGTGTATCCGCTTTCTTGGCAGCTGACTCGTACTGGGAGAGAATCTCTGTCTTGGCTCTTTCTATCTCGCTTTCGCTGAACCCGTAAAGAGTCATTCTTCTGCATTCCGTAAGCATGGCTTCAAGGGATTCAATGGCTTTGCCTTCCTTTGCCGTAACCTGTGAGACTGTAGCTTCGCAGGTTTCGCAGAGACTTCCGAATCCGAATCCGCCGGCTATGAAAGGAGAGTCACTCTTGTTTGAGAGGTCATTGAACCTTTCGTTCATTGCGGAGCTGATTATGTCTTTGAGAAGATCCGTAAGAAGTCCGATGGTGGTACTGTTCATCTCCTCCGGCAATGGCTCGCTCTTCCAATATGCGGCAATGTCGGTGGTTGTAAGTTCCTTGTCGGTAATGATGCCGATTATCGGCTCTTTGTTTTCAGGGATGAGGATAATATCCTTCTCCTTCGGATTCTCGGCTGCCGGGATGTCGGCGAATGTCTTCTTTATTTTTGCTTCCACTTCATCGACGTCGAAATCTCCGACTACGACAAGTGCCTGCATGTCCGGGCGGTACCATGTATGATAGAAGTTTGTGAGGCTCTCCGGCTTGAATGTCTTGAGATTCTCTTCGCTTCCGATGACCGTGGTGGTGGCATACTTGGTGTCTCCGAAGATGTATTTGCTTGAAGCTTCGCGCACTCTCCAGTCAGCAGTGTTTCTCGAACGCTTTTCCTCGAGGATGACGCCTCTTTCTGCGTCTATTTCCTTTGGATCACATGTGACAAAATGAGAGTAATCGTGCATGATAAGAAGACAAGTGTCCACTACGGTAGGGCGTACGAGCGGAATGTTGTTGAGCAGGTAAATGGTCTGTTCAACACCGGTCGAAGCGTTTACGTTGCCGCCGAATGAGGCTCCAATGCTCTCCAGCCAGTTGAGGATACCCTTGCCCGGGAAGTTCTTGGTGCCGTTGAAACACATGTGCTCAAGGAAGTGTGCGAGGCCGTCCTGGTCCGGTGCTTCCTGAAGGGCGCCGACATTGGTTGCAAGGTAGAATTCCGCTCTGCCTTCCGGTTTGTCGTTGTGTCTTATATAATAGGTCATCCCGTTTTCCAGTTTTCCAACTTTCGTCGCGGGATCATTTGGCAGATTCGGCACACTCTGTCCGAATGCAAAAGCAGCGGTGCCGAAGAGCACCGCTGCAATCATAAGAATTTTCTTTCTCATTTGATATTAAATCAGTGTAACACTTCAATAGTACACCGCAAAGTTATATCAAATTATTTTCAATAACAATAGCTATTTATCATTATTTCCCTGCAAGTCTCTTGTAGCTCTCAAGACGCAATTTTGCGAATTCTTCAGTCTTTTCGAGCAACTCTGCGGCATTCTCCGGGAAGAGTTTGTAGAGGGAAGCGAAACGTACTTCGCCCTTGAGGAAATCCTGGAACTTGGTCCAATCCGGCTCTTTTGAGTCAAGGGTGAAAGGATTCTTGCCCTCTTCCTCAAGCATTGGGTTGTACCTGTAAAGGTGCCAGTATCCGCAATCGACGGCGAGTTTCTCCTCCTTCTGGCTCAGGCCCATACCTGCCTTCAGTCCGTGGTTGATACAAGGAGCGTATGCGATGATGAGGGATGGTCCGTCATAAGCTTCGGCTTCCTTGATGGCATTCATGTACTGAACAGGACTTGCGCCCATTGCAACCTGAGCTACATATACGTAACCATAGCTCATGGCCATCATGCCGAGATCCTTCTTGCGAATCTTCTTGCCTGAGGCTGCGAATTTGGCGATGGCTCCGGCCGGAGTAGATTTGGAAGACTGTCCTCCGGTATTTGAGTAAACTTCGGTATCAAGTACGAGGATGTTCACATTCTCGCCGGAAGCGAGTACATGATCAAGTCCGCCGTATCCGATATCGTAGCTGGCTCCGTCTCCACCGAAGATCCACTGGCTGCGTGCCGGGATGTACTGCTTGAGTTTGAGAAGTGCCTTGCAGGTATCGCATCCGCATGCCTCCATGAGAGGAACGAGGGTGTCGCAGACTTCGCGGGTAATTGCATAGTCGCTCTTGTTGTCAAGCCATTTCTGGAAGAGAGCCTTCATCTCCTCGCTGCAGCACTCGCATGTCAGTCCCTTGGTCATAAGGTGTCCGACAGTCTCACGGATGCGCTCGGAACCGAGTCTCATTCCAAGACCGAACTCGCAGAAATCCTCGAACAGGGAGTTGGCCCATGCCGGACCATGTCCATGAGCGTCAGTGCAATATGGAGATGCAGGGAATGATGCTCCATAGATGGAAGAACATCCTGTAGCGTTGGCAATCATCATGTGATCACCGAACAGCTGGGTGATATTCTTGATATAAGGAGTCTCTCCGCACCCTGCGCATGCACCGGAGAATTCAAACAACGGCTGTGCGAACTGGGCGTTCTTCATATTGGACTTAGGATCGAACGGAGTCTTGTATCCAATCTTGGTGTTGAGGTAGTCGAAATTGTCCTGCTCGGCGACATTGTCAAGATAAGGCTGCATAGAAAGAGCCTTGTCTTTGGCGAGGCAGACATCCACACAGTTGCCGCATCCCGTACAGTCGGCTACGGACACTGAAAGAGCATATTTGTATTCCTTGAGGTTGGCCTTTCCGTCAGCAAGTTTTACGCCTGCAGGTGCTTCTGCGGCCTGCTCAGGGGTGAGAAGGAACGGACGGATGGCAGCGTGAGGGCAGACAAATGCACAAGTGTTGCACTGGATACATTTTTCGGCGTCCCATACAGGAACGTTCACTGCTATGCCACGCTTCTCGTAGGCGGCTGTGCCGGCTGGCATGGTGCCGTCCTTGTAAGGAAGGAATGCGCTTACAGGAAGAGTATCTCCGCACTGGGCGTTGACCACGTCAGCGATTTCTTTTACGAATGGAGTGGCAAGACGCTCTGCGTTGTGATTGACGAATTTAGCGTTGATAGAGGCCCATTCTGCAGGAACCTTGACTTCTACGTACTCTCCTCCGCGGTCGATAGCTGCGTAGTTCATATTGACGACGTTCTCGCCCTTCTTGCCGTAAGACTTGAGAGCCGCATCCTTCATGTACTTGACAGCATCCTCTACCGGAATAATACCGGTGATGCGGAAGAATGCACTCTGAAGAATGGTGTTGGTGCGTCCGCCAAGACCTATTTCGGCAGCAATCTTGGTAGCGTTGATGATATAAAGCTTGATCTTCTTGCGTCCGATGACGGATTTGACGAAATCAGGGATTCTTTCGAGTGTCTCCTCTTCGTTCCACAGGGAGTTGAGAAGAAGGCTGCCTCCTTCCTTGATTCCTTTGAGGACATCATATTTCTCAAGATATGACGGAACGTGGCAAGCTACAAAATCAGGAGTGTTTACAAGATACGGAGCCTTGATAGGGGATTTTCCGAATCTGAGGTGTGAGCAGGTATATCCGCCGGACTTCTTGGAGTCATAGTCAAAATATGCCTGGCTGTAGAGGTCTGTGTGAGTACCGATAATCTTGATGGTGTTCTTGTTGGCACCTACGGTACCGTCAGAGCCGAGTCCATAGAACTTGCACTCTGTCGTGCCCTTCTTGACGATGGAAATCTCTCCCTTGGTAGGAAGGCTCTTGAATGTGACGTCATCAAGGATGCCGATGGTGAAGTCTGTCTTAGGCTCCTTGCGGTCCAGATTGTCGAATACTGCGATAATCTGTGCCGGGGTGGTATCCTTGGATGAAAGTCCGTAACGTCCTCCGATTACGAGAGGAGCGTTGTCCTTGCCCTGGAAGAGGGCCTTTACGTCGAGGAAGAGAGGCTCTCCGAGAGCTCCCGGCTCTTTGGTTCTGTCAAGAACCGCAATTTTCCTTACGCTCTTTGGAAGGACTTTGAGGAAGTACTTCTCGGAGAACGGACGATAGAGGTGTACTGTAACCACACCATATTTGCGGCCGCGTGTCGCGAGATAATCAATGGTCTCCTTGGCTGTTTCGGTAACGGAGCCCATAGCTACGATAACGCATTCTGCATCAGGAGCTCCATAGTACTCGAACGGGCGATACTGGCGTCCGGTCAACTCTCCTATTTCTCCCATATAGCGAGCTACGATGTCCGGTACGGCCTCATATGCCTGATTGCGTGATTCTACAGCCTGGAAATAAACGTCTCCGTTCTGTGCGGTGCCTCTGGTAACCGGAGTTTCCGGAGTGAGGGCGCGGGCGCGGAAGTTCTCAAGAGACTTCACGCTCACCATCTTCTTGAGGTCCTCTTCGTCGATAGCCTCAATTTTCTGGATTTCATGTGATGTACGGAATCCGTCGAAGAAGTGAAGGAAAGGAATGGAAGACTTGATAGCTGAAAGGTGTGCGACTGCGGCGAGATCCTGAGCCTCCTGGACAGAACCTGACGCAAGCATCGCGAATCCTGTCTGACGGCAAGCCATCACGTCCTGATGGTCACCGAAAATGGAGAGTGCATGAGAAGCAAGAGCTCGAGCTGAAACATGGAACACTGCCGGAAGCATCTCACCTGCAATCTTATACATATTTGGAATCATCAGGAGAAGACCCTGAGATGCCGTATAGGTGGTAGTAAGGGCACCAGCCTGAAGTGAGCCGTGGACGGCGCCGGCAGCACCGGCCTCGCTCTGCATCTCGGTAACCTTTACGGTCTCGCCCCAAAGATTCTTCTTGCCGTGAGCGGCCCACTCGTCAACATTCTCAGCCATTGTTGAAGATGGTGTGATAGGGTAAATGGCCGCATGCTCGCTAAAAAGGTAAGCGATGTTCGATGCGGCCTGATTACCATCACAGGTGATGAATTTCTTTTCTTTTGCCATAACGAAATTAATATTTTGGTTTTAGTTATAATCTGACTTTCGCCAATTAACA
Source organism: Bacteroides sp. CAG:1060 (assembly GCA_000432655.1). Taxonomy (GTDB): domain Bacteria; phylum Bacteroidota; class Bacteroidia; order Bacteroidales; family UBA932; genus Cryptobacteroides. Next base: position 46,665 of record HF986349.1, on the reverse strand, counting down.
ATATACTTACAAATATACTATTATTTCCAAAAATAATCAAATAAATACTTACCTTTGAGTAGTGTAAAATCGGGTAAAAATGAAGATAGTCTGCGATGACAGGATTCCCTTCCTGCGTGGAGTGCTTGAGCCGTATGCTGACGTGATTTATAAATCCGGGGCCGAAACCACTCCTGAAGATGTGAAAGATGCTGATATTCTGATTACTAGGACAAGGACCAGATGTGGCCCCTCTCTTTTGGATGGGTCCGGGGTAAGGATGATAGCGACAGCTACCATCGGGTTCGACCACATCGATACGGAATGGTGTGCTTTGCACGGGATTGAATGGGTCAATGCCCCCGGGTGCAATTCCGGTTCCGTGTGTCAGTATGTGGCGTCCGTGTTGTGCTGTATGTCTGCGCGGTATTCTCTTGATCTGAGGAAGCTTACGCTTGGTGTCGTGGGGGTTGGAAATGTCGGCTCGAAGGTGGTGCGGCTTGGGCGTCTGCTCGGCATGAAGGTGCTTTCCTGTGACCCGCCGAGGGAGGCTCTTGAAGGCGGCGAGGGGTATGTCGGACTTGAAGAAATCTGCTCGTGCTGCGACATTGTGACGCTGCATGTCCCGTTGAATGCCGAAGGGGCTTATCCTACAGTCCATCTTTTTGACGGAAAGCGACTTGCAAGTATGAAGGACGGCGCTATTCTTATCAACAGCTCCCGAGGTCCAGTGGTTGACGGCAAGGCCCTTCTTGGGGAACTTCGCAGAGGTCGTCTCAGAGCAGTGTTGGATGTGTGGGAGAACGAGCCGTTTCCTGACAGGGAACTGATGTATCTTTGCGATATCGTCACTCCTCATATCGCGGGGTACAGCGCTGATGGCAAGGCCCTCGGGACAGCGATGGCGGTACGCGCGGTTTCGAGACGGTACGGGTTGCCTCTCGATGACTGGTATCCTGTGTCCATTCCGGGTCCGGAAGGCGGGCTTGACCTGACAATTGACGCCGGGTCAATGAGTTGCCATGAAGTGCTGATGCGTGCGCTGGAGAGTACTTATGATGTCCTCTCCGATGACGCCCGTCTTCGATACGAGCCGGACGGATTTGAGTACCAGCGCGGACATTATCCTGTACGAAGAGAACCTTCCGCCTATACGGTGCAACTGCTGGATGCGGATGCGGAGATGGCGGAAGTACTTGAAAAGGCAGGGTTTGGAAAGGTCGTTATCCGAGTACGCTGACTTCGGCTCCTTCTGCTGCTGCAATTCTTTTTACGAGTCCCTGAAGAACTGCGCCCGGGCCGAATTCGCGGAATTCTACGGCTCCGTCTGCAATCATGTTCTGTACGGTCTGTGTCCACTTGACCGGTGAAGTCAGTTGGAGAAGCAGGTTGTGCTTGATGTTTGCAGGGTCGGTTTCCGCTTTTGCGGTGACATTCTGATATATAGGGCCCAGCGGCTGCCGTATCTCTGTAGAGTCGATGGCTTTGGCGAGCTCTACTCGGGCAGGTTCCATAAGTGGGGAGTGGAACGCTCCGCCCACACTTAGAGGGAGGGCTCTTTTGGCACCTGCGGCCTTGAGGGCTTCGCATGCTTTTTCGACGGCTTCTTTCTCTCCGGAAATAACTATTTGTCCGTTGCAGTTGTAGTTGGCTGGAATCACAAGACCGCCTGTCTGTCTGCATGTCTCCTCTACAATCTCGTCACTGAGTCCGATGATTGCGGCCATGGTACCAGGAACTTTTTCGCAACATTTCTGCATCTGTTCAGCTCTGACCGCAACGAGTCTTAGCGCGTCTTCGAAATTGACGGCTCCGCAGGCTACAAGAGCGGAGAATTCACCGAGGGAATGGCCGCCTACCATATCAGGGACAGGAAGGCCCTCTGAGCATAGCGCCTTGCATACCGAGTGCAGGAAAACTGCCGGCTGAGTGACTTTGGTGGCCTTTAATTCCTCTTCGGTGCCGTTGAACATGATATCTGTGAGACGAAATCCGAGAATCTCGTTTGCACGTTCCATCATGTCGTGGGCCTTAAGGCTGCCTTCGTATAGGTCTTTTCCCATCCCGGGGTACTGTGCGCCCTGTCCGGGGAACATGAATACTGTCTTCATAATGTTGTTTTCAGTAAAAATTTTGGCAAAAATAAAGAAAATTATCCATATATTTGTAATTCGGTTCCGCCCCCTTAGTTTAATGGATAAAATTTAGGATTCCGGTTCCTACGATAGGCGTTCGATTCGCCTAGGGGGTACTAAAACAAGATGCAATGGAGGATGACGGCAAACACCTTGAGTCTGTAAGAAAAAGGATTAACGTGATTGACTGCGATATTGCAGATCTATTCGTTCGTCGTATGGAGGCTTGCGCCGAGATTGCCAAGTACAAGATGACAAGGGGACTTCCTGTCACTGACACGGCACGTGAAGCTGAAGTCATCAAAAGAAATTCGGAGCTTGTGAAAGATGATGTCCTCAGGGATTATTTCATCGAGCTCGAGCGCGAAATCATCAATATTTCAAAAAAGTATCAGCAGAGGCTTATGGGCAATCTTAAGGTTGCTTATTGCGGCATCCCCGGGTCTTTCGCCTCTATTGCTGTCTCCAGAATGTTTCCACAGTCCGAAGCGGTTCCGTTTCCTGATTTCGCCGGGGCATATAGGGCCTGCGAGGACGGAGAGTGTGACATTGCGGTGCTGCCGGTAGAGAACAGCTTTGCCGGAGAGGTATCTGCCGTGATGGATCTTATGTTTTCCGGAAGCCTGTATGTCAATCAAGTGCTGGAACTTGAAGCCGTACAGAACCTTCTTGGTGTCGAGGGTTCCTCTCCGGATACTGTAAAGGAAGTAATCAGTCACCCTCAGGCCCTTTCGCAGTGTACTGACTATATCGAGAAGAAAGGTTATACCCGGCATGAATATCCCAATACGGCGGTGGCAGCCAGGTATGTGGCGCAGAGAAACGATCCTTCGGTAGCGGCCATAGCGAGCGAAGAATGCGCGGAGCTGTATTCACTGAAGATATTGGAGCGACATATCAATTCGAGCAGCACCAATACCACCCGTTTCGCCGCGTTTTCGAAATCTTTGAACTCCGATGGCGGCAAGAAAAATACGGACAGCCATTTCATGCTGATGTTCACGGTCAAAAACGAGGCCGGAGCACTTGCCAAGACACTCAATATAATAGGTTCTCACGGTTATAATATGTGTAGCCTGAGGTCCCGTCCGATGAAGAACCTGATGTGGAGTTACTATTTCTATATTGAGATTGACGGAAATATCAACACTCTCGAAGGACAGAGCATGATGCGGGAGCTCGGGACGTTGTGCGACAGGTTGAAGCTTGTAGCATCTTTTTGAAGTTATGAAAAATACGATAGGCAGCAGCGTGCAACTCACCATTTTCGGGGAGAGCCATGGAGCAGCGGTAGGTGCTGTGCTGGATGGTATTGCTCCGGGGGTTGAGGTGAGCGAT
>HF986349.1:42398-43079 GCA_000432655.1 Bacteroides sp. CAG:1060 | reverse complement strand
GGCTCGCCGATAGCCGTTGTAATACCTAACAACAATATTCGCAGTGCGGACTATCCTATAGGAATTGCCCGTCCGACGCATGCTGATTATACGGCTGACGTCAAGTATCACGGATTTGAAGATTTGCGTGGAGGCGGTCATTTTTCCGGGCGGGTTACGGCCGGAATAGTGGCGGCGGGAGCTGTTTGTGTAAAGGCATTGGAGGCAAAAGGAATTAAAGTGGCTACGCATATATTGGAGTGCGCAGGTGTCCTGGATGCTGTGTTTTCACAGGAAACGCATTTGCTTCAGGAGCAGATGGAGAAGGTGGATGCATCTGATTTTCCTGTAATCGCAGATGTGGAGGATAAGATGAAAGATGCGATTCTTGCAGCCAAGTCAGATGGGGATTCCGTGGGAGGACTTATTCAGACATGTATATATGGAATACCTGCCGGAGTGGGGGAGCCTTGGTTTGATTCTCTGGAATCTTCCATATCCAGGGCAGTGTTCGGCATAGGAGGAATAAAGGGCATTGAATTCGGCAGCGGGTTCGGATTTGCGGGGATGAGGGGCTCGCAGGCAAATGATCCGTTCCGTATCAAGGACGGAAAAGTGGTTACCCTCACCAATCATAACGGAGGCATCAATGGTGGCATTACCAACGGAATGCCGGTGGTCTTCAATATGGCGGGGGGGGGG
>HF986349.1:32675-42389 GCA_000432655.1 Bacteroides sp. CAG:1060 | reverse complement strand
GGCGGTAAAGCCGACACCGTCTATTTCCAAGCAGCAGGAAACAGTGGATTTTCATCATGCTTCCGAGGTGTCTTTATCACTCAAAGGCCGTCATGACCCGGCGATTATAAGACGTATATGTCCGGTAATCACCGCTCTTGTGGCCGTAGTCGTGTGCGATGCTGTCTCGCTTCGTTTCGGGACGGATTACTTTACGGGAAAGAACAGGATATGACGTCAGAGAAGAAAAATGTCCTTATAGTCGGTCTGGGGCTTATCGGAGGCTCGTATGCACAGGGCCTTACCAAGGCAGGGTATGAAGTAGGCGGACTTGATATGCGCCGGCAGACTATAGATTATGCTCTGGAGCATGGATACATAGCTCATGGCCGGAGTGATGTGGATGAAGCATATATCGGGCGGTTTGATATTGTGGTGTTTGCTCTGTATCCTTCTGCATTCGTGGACTGGATTGCACGGTATCAGCATTGTCTTAAAAAGGATGCTGTCATTACCGATGTCACCGGTGTCAAGGGTTTTGTGGTTGAGCGCATAAGCGGTATTCTTCGTCCTGACGTGCAATTCGTTCCGGCTCATCCTATGGCGGGTCGGGAAGTATATGGTATAGAAAATGCCGACTGCGGGATATTTAAGGGAGCGAACTTTATAATAACTCCCATAGAAGGGAATACTCCTAAGGCTCTGTCTGAAGTCAGGGAACTGGCCCGCGCGCTTGGTTTCGGAAAAATCTCCGAACTCGGTGTGGAGAAGCATGATGAGATGATCGGATTCCTCTCGCAGTTGACGCATTGCATCGCCGTGTCCCTGATGACCTGCAAGGAATCTTCGCACCTGGTGGATTATACGGGAGATTCGTTCCGCGATTTGACCCGAATTGCCAAAATCAATGCTGACATGTGGAGCGAACTTTTCATAGACAACAAGGCCGAACTTCTTTCCCAGATGGATTTGTTCCTGACTCAGTTTACACACCTGAGAAACGCCATTGATGCTGAAAATCTGGAGGAAATGAAGAGAATGATGGAAATTTCTACGGAAAGACGTTCGTATTTTGATATAAAAGGGGAGAACAAGTGATGAACATGAATTTTAAGCGCAAGCTTATCATACCTCAGGAAATCAAGGAAATGTATCCTATGTCTGAAGCGGGAGCAGAAGCCAAAAAGCACAATGATGCTGCCATAAGGGATATATTCACCGGAAATAGCGACAAACTGCTTCTTGTGATAGGACCTTGTTCTGCAGACAGGGAAGATGCCGTGATAGACTATATCGCAAGGCTTCGCCGGGTGCAGGAGAAAGTATCGGACAAGATTGTGATAGTGCCACGTATATATACCAACAAGCCGCGTACCACCGGAGCCGGATATAAGGGGATGCTGCATCAGCCTGATCCTCAGGCGCATGCCGATATGCTTAAAGGTCTTATCGCCATCCGTAAGTTACATATGAGGGCGATCAACGAAACCGGTTTTTCGTGTGCTGACGAAATGCTTTATCCGGAGAATCATAAATACCTTTCGGACTTGCTTTCTTATGTGGCCGTCGGTGCGCGTTCCGTAGAGAATCAGCAGCACAGACTCACCGCCAGCGGTCTTGACATACCTGTGGGCATGAAAAATCCTACCGGGGGCAGCCTTTCCGTGATGATGAACGCACTTCAGGCGGCGCAGAGTCCTCACACGTTCATATATCGCAACTGGGAGGTGGAGAGCCGTGGAAACACCCTTGCTCATGCGATTCTGAGGGGCTATGTGGACTCCCATGGCATAACTCATCCAAATTATCATTATGAGGATCTTGCCACGCTGTGCGATCTTTATGCCGCCAGCGGTCTTGCCAATCCTGCAGTTGTGGTGGATACCAACCACTCCAATTCCGGAAAACAATATCTGGAGCAGATCCGTATAGCAAAAGAGGTCCTTCACAGCACAAGGCACAACGAAGATATTTTCCGACTCGTAAAGGGGCTTATGATAGAGTCTTATATTGAGGACGGAGCGCAGAAACCATGTGACGGAGTGTATGGGAAATCCATAACCGATCCTTGCCTTGGGTGGGATAAGACAGAGCGTCTTATCTATGAACTTGCAGAACTAAGATAACCAATTATACCATTATGCAATTAGTATTACTTTCCGGAGGTTCCGGCAAAAGACTGTGGCCACTGAGTAATGATGCCAGAAGCAAACAGTTCCTTCCGCTGCTCAAATCACCTGATGGCGGGATGGAGTCCATGATTCAAAGAGTGGTAAGACAAATACGCAATTCCGGCTTGAACGGTGAGCTGACTTTTGCCACCAACGCCGCGCAAAGGGACAGCATAATCAATCAGCTCGGAGACGGATTCGGAATAGTTGCGGAGCCGGAGCGGCGGGATACCTTTCCTGCCATTTCGCTGGCCTGCTCCTATCTGTCCATGGAAAAGCATTGTCCCGATGAGGAAGCCGTGGTGGTGATGCCGTGTGACGTTTTCACGGAAAGCGGGTATTTCGATACTATTGCGAGGATGACAAAAGCTGTGGAGGACGGGGTTGCCGACATTGTCCTGATGGGAATACACCCTGACTGTCCAAGCGAAAAATTCGGCTATATCATACCTGAAGGGGAGGGTGAGGTGATGCGTGTGTCACGATTTACCGAAAAGCCTTCTGCCGACAAGGCAGTGGAACTTCTGGCGCAGGGTGCCCTTTGGAACGGAGGAGTGTTCTCTTTCAGATTGGGCTATATGCGAAAACTTGTGGAGCGTTATGTGACGGCGGATAGTTTCGCCGAACTGCGAAGCAGATATGCGGAATTCCCTAAAATCAGCTTTGATTACGAAGTTGTGGAAAAAGTAGGGAATGTGGCCGTGGTGCCTTTCAAGGGAATCTGGAAAGATCTCGGCACGTGGAATACCCTGTGCGAAGAGCTTCCGGACAGTCACATCGGCAATGTGTTGATGGGGAAAAGCAACGAAAACTCGTGTGCCGTCAACGAACTTGGCATGCCTCTTTTCTGTGAAGGTCTGAAAGACATGGTAGTGGCTGCAGGACCTGACGGTATCATGGTCTGCTCGAAGGAACGGAGCGAATATATCAAAGATTACGTGGGGCGCATGCAGTGCCGTCCAATGTATGAAGAAAGACGATGGGGAAGCTACCGGGTGCTGGAATCCGCCAGTTTTGATGACAGCTCGACAACTCTTGTCAAACTGTTGAAAATCAGGGCAACAAAGAATATAAGTTATCAGCTTCACCACCATAGAAGTGAAGTGTGGACCGTGGTGGACGGCAAAGGGGAATTTGTGCTGGACGGGGAGAGGAGACAAGTGTCAAGAGGAGATGTGCTGAATATTCCTTCGGGGCACCTTCATGCCGTGAGGGCTCTTGATACCGAGCTTTCCATTATTGAAGTTCAGATTGGATGCCCGCTTGTGGAAGAGGATATCGAACGTTTTGAATGGGAGTGGTAATATGAAAAGAGCTTGTTTTCGATTGGCGTTCCTGCTGCTTTTTCTGCTGCCCGCGGTATCGTGCAGTGCAAAGGTGGATAAGTACAAGATAAAGGTTGTCGCAGAGTATGTGCACGATGATTCGGCATATACCCAGGGACTCTCGTTCGACGGAGACAGGTTTATTGAGACTACCGGCCAGTTCGGAGAATCGTCCATAAGGCTGGTGGAGCTCAAAAGCGGCACCGTCCTGCGGAAACTCAACTTCTCGGACAAGTATTTCGCAGAAGGGTCGGTAGTGCTGGATGGCAAGCTTTATATTTTGACATGGCTCAACAAAGTCGCATTCGTATATGACGCCGCTACCTTGGAATATGAGAAGACATACTCATATCCGCGCGAAGGATGGGGACTCACGACGGACGGCGTGCGGCTTATAGCCTCCGACGGCAGTTCAAGACTGTATTTCCTTGACAAGGATCTCAAGCAGACCGGTAGCGTGAATGTGACAATGGACGGACGTCCTGTCAAATATCTCAACGAACTTGAGTGGATTGGTTCCAAGGTGTGGGCCAACGTGTATATGACTGACATGATAGTCATAATCAATCCGGAAAACGGTGTGGTGGAGTCCGTTATTGACTGCAGCGGACTTCTGCCGAGAAAGTTGAGGACCCGGAAGACCGATGTGCTCAATGGTATTGCGCAGGACCCTGCAACCGGAAAGATTTATCTCACCGGAAAGTATTGGCCTCGTCTGTATGAAATAGAACTCGTGAAATGATATGGAAAAGCCAAGCAGCGAAGATGTTCTGAAATTTGCTTCTGACGCCGGACGTGTCCTTCTTGAAAACGGGGCGGAGATATCCAGAGTGGAGGAAACCATGGAGCGGATTGCCGACAATTATGGCGAGTCGGGAGAAAGGTTTTTTGTCTTGAGCAATGGTATTTTCACTACCGGCAAGTCGTATGCCAACGCGGAGTTTATCCCTATGAAAGGTGCGCGTCTGGAAAAGGTGGTGGAAGTGAATCAGCTCTCCAGGGAAATTGCGGCCCACAAGATTCCTCTTCCTCAGGCGGTTGAAATGCTGGAAAGGATAAAGAATCTGCCGTCGAAGCCGGTGTGGGAGCAGTTTTTGGGTGCCGGTTTGGGGTGTGCAGGCTTCTGTATCATATTTGGAGGCAGCCTGCTCGATTGCATGGCTTCGCTGTGCTCGGCTCTGATTCTGTATTTGTTTGTGCTCAAGGTGTCGACCCCGTATCTGTCGAAGACTCTCGGGAATATATGCGGAGGGTTTATCGGCACGATCTTGTGTATTTTGTTCAATCTGATGGTGCCGCAGACCAATTTGGGGAATATGGTGGTCGGTACGCTTATTCTGCTCATTCCGGGAGTTCCTTTTACAAACGGGTTGAGGGATGTGGCGAATGAGGACTATCTTGCCGGCATTACCCGTCTGGCTGATGCATTGATGATGTTTCTTTGTATTGCTATCGGGGTGTGCTTTGCATTCCTTGTACACAGTTGGACGGCCGGGGGCGTCATTCAGCTGAAAGGAACGGTGACGGATGCTGTTACGGCTGCCATACCTGTACAGTTTATTGCAGCACTGGTGGGAACTTCATTTTTTGCCGTGCTCTTCGGTGTGCCGCGAAAGTATTATTTCGCGGCCGGATTAGTAGGTGTGCTCGGGTGGATGGTCTATATCCTTATGAGCCGTTATACCCCGATGGGGGATTTCGGGAGCACGTTCTTGGCTGCAACGATGGTGGCGTTCCTTTCCCGGTATGCGGCCATTAAACTGAAATGTCCGAGTACAGTGTTTTTGATATGCGGAATATTTCCGCTTATTCCGGGAGCCGGGGTGTTCTGGAGTGCGTATTATATAGCTTCCACACAGCTTGAATCTGCCATTATGATGGGGCTTTCGTCGGTAAAGCTCACGCTGGCCATAGTTCTTGGAATCATAGTTGCCGCCAATGTCTTCCATTCCTCCAACTGGCAGTCCAAATAAAAAGAGGTCACTGTAAAGTCCTTGGACTCTGCGGTGACCTCTCGGATGTACCTTCGCAAATTATTTCTTGCGGGCCTTGTATCTCTGATAGAACATATCAACTCGTCCGGCGGTGTCGACAATCTTCATCTTACCGGTATAGAATGGGTGAGATGTGTTTGAAATCTCAAGCTTTACTACTGGGTATTCAACTCCATCGACTGTGATGGTCTCCTTTGAAGTAGCGCAGGAGCGAGTGATGAATACATCGTCGTTTGACATATCCTTGAAAGCTACAAGTCGGTAGTTTTCGGGATGAATTCCTTTTTTCATATTACACTAGTGTTTTGAATTATCGCGCAAATGTATGGAATTTTTTGTACTTTCGCAAGATATAATGCTAAAATAGCTAATCTATGACATTAATTAAATCTATATCCGGAATTCGTGGCACTATAGGCGGCCCTTGTGGAGAGGGTCTGACTCCTGTGGATGTCGTTAAGTTTACTTATGCCTACTGTGCATGTTTGAAGAAACGTATTGCCATACCTTCTGACGGCAAGAGATATCGCGTGGTCGTAGGACGTGACGCCCGTATCAGCGGTGAGATGGTGGAGCAGCTTGTGTGCGGCACGCTTGTGGCGTGTGGCGTGGACGTTGTCAAATGCGGTTTTGCCTCGACGCCTACAACGGAACTTGCGGTCAGGTTTGCCGGTGCCGACGGAGGAATAATCATTACCGCCAGTCACAATCCGAGACAGTGGAACGCCCTTAAACTTCTCAATGAGAGAGGGGAGTTCCTTTCTGCGGCTCAAGGCCAGGAAATTCTGGAACTTGCCGATAGCGGTGATTTTGATTTTGCACCTGTGGACAGTATCGGAAGTATTGAATGTCATGATTTTACGGACGAACATATAGAATCAGTGCTGGCATTGGATGCTGTGGATGCGGAAGCTGTCAGAAAGGCTCATTTCAAGGTTGTGCTGGATTCCATCAATTCGGTCGGAGGGATTATCATGCCTCGCTTGCTTGAAAAGCTTGGTGTGGAATGTGTTGTCCTGAACGGGGAGCCGACTGGGGATTTTGCCCATAATCCGGAGCCGCTTCCTGCCAATCTTGTGGATTTGAGCTCAACTGTGGTAAGGGAAAACGCAGATCTTGGAATAAGTGTCGATCCTGATGTGGACAGACTTGCCTTTATATGTGAGAACGGCGAACCTTTTGTCGAAGAATATACCCTGGTGGCTGTAGCAGACTACCTTCTGTCGATAGCGGAACGGGACGGGGTCATGCCGCGCAATACGGTGTCGAACCTGAGTTCAAGCAGGGCTCTTAGGGATGTTACCGAGGCACATGGCGGTACATATTACGCTGCTGCCGTCGGTGAGGTGAATGTGACCACCAAGATGCATGAAGTGGAGGCTCTTATAGGAGGAGAAGGCAATGGAGGCGTTATCTATCCGGCAAGCCATTATGGCAGAGACGCTATGGTCGGGGTGGCTTTGTTCCTTAGCAATCTGGCTCATAAGAATCTGAAAGTAAGCGAGTATAAGGCGACTCTTCCGCAGTATTTCATAGCCAAGAACAAGATAGAACTGAGCGATTCTTCTCTTATAGACCGAATCCTTGAGACGGTGAAATCAAGATTCTCTGAAGAGGACATCAACACCATCGACGGTGTCAAGATTTCTTTCGAATCTACCAGAAGGTGGGTTCATCTCCGCCGTTCCAATACGGAGCCGATAATCCGCATCTATGCCGAAGCTCCTACTGAAGCCGAGGCATCTGCGCTTGCCGAAGAAGTAATCAATATAGCGAAGTCGTGTTTTCATTCAGAACAAGCCCGATAGAAGAGCAGCTTGACAAAGGGCTGCACGAAGGAAAGGTAGCCTGTTTCTGCACGCAAAACTGCTGGAATCCATATACGAGCAGTCATGTCTATGACATATTCCGGGAGCGGGGCAATCTGGCAAAGATTTTCCTGCCGTATGACACCGAGCTGACTCCGGACACCAACCATATTGATTTCAGTGCGGCGGAACTGGAAGGACTCAGTGCCGTGGTCGTTGAAATTCAGGATGTCGGATCCAGATATTTCAATTATACAAGGGACGTGATGCGCCTGATGTCCATGTGCGCAAGGATTGAAGACGCTCCTGCCATATATGTGATAGACCATATCAACCCGGCGGGGAGGGTGGTTGAAGGCACCATTCCTGCTATAGAGTCCGATATCTGGACTCCTAAGGTGGCACACAGGCACGGATTGACGCTTGGTGAGCTATGCTTGCTGTACTACAATGAAATTGGTGCCAAATATCCACTGCACGTGATTTCCGCCATGTGCTCCCCGGCAGGCAGGGATTTCCTTCCGTGGGTTGTTGCTCCGGCTTCCGATATCCCGGGAATGTTCACCTGCGAGATGTATTCCGGCGGGGGATTGTGGAACAATACGTCCATCTGCCCGGCAATCGGTACGGCAAGACCATACGAGTACATCGGGGCACCTTTTGTGAAGTTGGAGGATGTGCGGTTTGTGCCCGCTCCCTCCGGTGCCATGATGCGTCCTTGTTCATTTACTCCTGCAGCGGGCCGCTACAAAGGGAAAGCGTGCTTCGGGTATCAGATAATGCTTCTTCCCGGGGCCAAATACCATTCGCTTCTGCACACGTTGCAGCTTATGCGTTATTTCGCTGACAGGTATGAGGAGTTTGAAATGTCCGATTCCCTGTTTGTGAAAGTGGCGGACCCTGTGATTGAGGAGTATCTTAGAGGTCATCTGTCGTTTGATGTAGTTCAGGAGTATGTCAAGACCGGAGAGCAGAAGTGGATCAGAAAAGCCAAGCGCTTCTGCCTCTATGATGATCTGCCTTTCAGGCTCAAGTAGTTTTTTAGGGTTACTATTTTTTTTACGTTTGGAACATAGTATGTTTCGAATGGTCTGAATCGTTTTGATGTCTGAGATTTTCTTTATATAATTGTAGGTAGTATTACCTTAAATTTTTTGCGATGAGAAAAAGTATTCTTGTCTACACCGCTGCCATGGCGGTGATGCTGTTTGCTGCAGGATGCGACAAACAAGAAGTCAAACTCGCGGCTCCTCAGCCGGAGTATTCTGTTGAAGCAGGAACGTACACTTTCACCTGGGCTCCCGTTGCTGACGCGAAGATGTATCCTTATGAGCTTTCTTCTTCTGATGGTACAGTGGTTTCGAAAGGAGCCAGAACCTTTGGTAATGAGAGTGTCTCTTTTACTGATCTTGTAGTGGGGGAGAGTTATGAATTCTCTGTTTTCTCTCGTGCAATGGTGGGAAGCGGTATCCTTGATTCGGACCCGGCCACTGTCTCTTTTGTAGCGAAAACTCCGGCCCCGGCATTTGCCGGCAGTGCCGTTACTGATGCCGGTGCATGTGTGACATGGACTTCTTCGGCAGACAAATTCGCCTATCGTATTGTTAAAAAGGGTGACGAAGGCAATAATCTTCTCAGCGAGACTATTACCGACACATATATTACGGTAAAAGGTCTTCAGGCATCTACCACGTATGTGGTCTATGTGAAGGCATTGGCAGAGAAGGAAGAGTTGAGTTCAGAGGAGTCGTCTTTCGAGTTCACTACCCAGGAGGCTGCCACCAAGCCTTTTGTGGCCGTGACATTTGAATATGTCGTATTTGCGGAAAAGAATACTCTTGTCTGCCATAATGTGCCGAACAGCAAGGTCAAGGATTATTTTACCACTACCGAGAATGTCAATGTCATCGGTGAAGGATATGCTACTGAGTCTCAAATGGCTTATTTTATCGTATGTGATTATGAGGACCATATGCCTGGCGTTTACTGCAATACCCCTATTCATAAGTTCAATAATCTTGGTCAGGGATGGAAAGCTGGAAACAATCTTTTCTATGCGGCCGTAGGTGAGGATAAAAACGGTAACGACGCCTTGAACTGGTTCTGGCTCGAGATGCCTGCTGCTCCTGGAGACGAGGTGAAGATTCTTGATTCCAAAGCGAAATAGTATTCTGAGTTTCTTCCGGCCGCCGAGTCTGAAAGGATATCATGCGTCCGGTTGGTGACTTTAATTTGATAATAGCGAAGAGGCGGCCCCAGTGTTCTGAGGCCGCCTCTTCTGCGTAATATGAGGCATTCGTAGCGTGAGTCTGAAAGGGTATACGAAAATATGCATCGGAAATTCAAAAAAAATTTGCGGTTCAAAAAAATATATCTATCTTTGTGCTCCCAAAAACAATGGTGGGTTCGTATAACGGTTAGTACTCGAGATTCTCAA
>HF986349.1:29309-32616 GCA_000432655.1 Bacteroides sp. CAG:1060 | reverse complement strand
TACCAGAAAGCCGGTCAGTTCGCTGATCGGCTTTTTTGATTTAGATAACGGTGTAATGTCTACTTTCTGGTGGCATTGAGTAGCTTTGGGGCATCGAGGCTTTTCCGAGTGGCACTGAGTAGCTTTGGAAGGCATTGCATTTGGGGTTTAGCTGCGAAGATTCCGTGGTGTTGAGTAGCTTTGGGGAGGCATTGCAAACTTTTTGACTGTGATTTTCTTGCTCGCGGCAGCATTCCGGGCTGCGCTTTGCGCAATGGTCTCCTCTTTTCAGGCAGTTTGAGGAATTCGGCGCAGGCAAGGTCTTTCTCCTTTTTGCCGATGTAGCATTCTGTACCGGAGAGGGCCTCCTGGTGTACGGAATGGACGCGCGGTACCGTAGAGGGGCTCCTGGTGTACGCGACGCATTTTCAAAGGCACTCGGTGCAAAAAACAGGCGTTTCCGGTACGGAAGGGATATTCGGTACCAAAAACCCCCTCCTACGGTACGGGGTGCAGTCCATCATTTCAGAAGAGCGCTGCACCGGAAACAGCCATTTGGTGCACGGAGCGATCTTCAGAGGTATTCTGTGATAGAAACACCCTCGTGCACGGGATGAAGCGATCGGATGCGGCCATTGTGTGGTTGGCTCTGGTCTTAGGATGCGTCCGGGAGGTGTGTCGGATTTTCCCCCTGACCCAGATTCGGCCACCATCCCGCTCTTCGCTCGGTATGGGAGCACCTGCAGCCCCCCGGGTCATAAACGAAAAATCCTCGCTATCTCAGCGAGGATTTACGGTTAGTTAGTAGTGTATTACCTTATAGAAGGTTAATTATTGCTGGCTAGATACTCCGAACCGAAGTCCGAAGTTGAGTTGTTTCATTTCGTTTACAAAGATAATCAAAATTTTCTATTTGCAAGAATTTTTCTAAAAATTCATTAGAATTTAATTTTGAAATTAAAATTATTTAATAACAAAACTGCTATATCCTCTTTTCCGGCGACTTGATATTAATGTTTTTTGAGTAATTCTGGTCTGAGCTGTTCGGTGCGTTCCAGAGCGATGCGGTCTTGCCATTCTTTTATGAGTCTCGGGTTGCCGCTCAAGAGTATGTCCGGAACTTTCCATCCGTTGAATTCGGCCGGCCGGGTGTACACGGGAGGGGAGAGAAGATTGTCCTGAAAAGAATCGGACAATGCGGATGTCTCGTCTGTCAAGGCGCCCGGGATGAGTCGTATGATTGAATCTGCGAGCAGTGCCGCCGGGATCTCTCCTCCGCTTACAACATAGTCTCCTACGGATATTTCTCTGGTGATAAGGTGCTCCCTTATCCTGTGGTCAATGCCTTTGTAGTGGCCGCACAGTATGATTATGTTTTCCAGCATTGACAATTCGTTGGAGATGGACTGGTCCAGTCTTTCTCCGTCCGGAGACATATATATGACCTCGTCGTAATGTCTTTCCGCTTTGAGTTCTTCAATCATTCTGTAGACAGGCTCCACCATCATTACCATTCCGGCATCTCCGCCGTAACTGTAGTCATCGACATTTTTTCGCGGGCCGATACCATATTTTCTGAGATTGTGGACATGAATGTCCACGAGACCTTTCTTGATGGCCCTTCCCACGATGGAGTGAGACAGCGGACTCTCAAGAAGTTCCGGGACAACCGTAAGTATATCTATGCGCATTTCTTGAATTGATTTTCGTTGGTTTGATGAAAATACCGCTGCAAATTTAGGAACAGTTTTGGAATTTCATTATATTTGCGATTCTTAAATACAAAATACTCTTATATTATGAGCGAAAACATCATTCCTGAAAAGATTCAAGAAGTCGTTTCAGACGTAGACGAAAAGGATGCTGGTGCAGTTCAGGACCTTTCTGGTAAGTCATTGGCCGAATTATCTGACTTGTTTGCTAAAACCCGCAGCGGCGAGGGCGCCATGTCCCGTTCAAAGGAGTTGGAAGCCATCAAGTCGGCTTTCTATAAGTTGCTTTCCAAGCTTAAGGGTGAAAGTGACGGCGAAGGCCGTGCCGAGAATGATCCATTCGAAGTGGTAGAGCAGAATTTCAAGGCTATTTATTCCGACTATAAGAGAGAACGGGCAGAATACATGAGCCGTCTTGAAGCCGAAAGGGAAGAGAGTCTCAAAAAGAAAAAAGCCATAATAGAAGAGTTGAAGGCTCTGGTGGAAGGACAGGAGGATGTAAGTTCTCAGTTTACGGCGTTCCGCGAACTTCAGAATCGTTGGAGGGAGGCCGGCCCTGTACCTGTACAGTCTTATCGCGACATCAATGATACGTATCAGTACTATGTCGAGAAGTTCTATGACATGGTAAAGATCAATAGGGATCTTCGTGATCTGGATTTCAAGAAGAATCTTGAGGCTAAAGAGGCTTTTTGCGCTGCAGCGGAAAAGCTTGCCGAGAACGAGAATGTGGTAAACGCGTTCCATGAACTTCAGAAACTGCACGAGCAGTGGAAGGAGTATGGTCCGGTAGCCAAAGAAAAGCGTGAAGAGATCTGGGACAGATTCAAGGCTGCCACTTCTGTGATCAACAAGAAGTATCAGGCTCATTTCGAAGGCTTGAAGGCTCAGCAGGAGGAGAATCTTGAGAAAAAGAAGGTCCTTTGCGAGAAATTGGAAGAAATAGCCGAGCGCGAAATCAAGAATACCGCTGACTGGAATCAGCTCTCTAAAGAGATAGAATCGCTTCAGGCGGAATGGCGTACCATAGGATTTGCCACCAAGAAGGAGAATCAGAAGATTTATGACCGTTTCCGCGCCGCTTGCGACAAGTTCTTCGAAAGAAAGAGGGAGCATTATACTACCATAAAGGACAGTATGACTGCAAATCTTGAGAAAAAGCAGGCCATTATCGAGCAGGCAGAGGCTCTCAAGAGCAGTACCGAGTGGAAAAAGACAGCGGACCAGTTGATAGCTCTCCAGAAGCAGTGGAAAGAAATAGGTGCCGTACCTCGCAAGAAATCCGAGCAGCTCTGGAAGCGTTTCCGTGCCGCTTGTGACGAGTTCTTTGCCAACAGGGATGCGAATTCCGGTGGTGAGAACGACTATTACGGCAACCTTAAGTCCAAGAAGAGGCTTATCGAGGAAGTGAGAGCATATCAGTGCTCTGAAGACGATGCGGCGAATGCGGCCCAGATGCGTTCTTTCAACGAGAAATGGCAGGCTATAGGTCATGTTCCTTTCAAGGAGAAGGACAAGATCAATGATGAATTCAGAACTGCGATGCATGAGAAGTTCCCTCTGTTTGCAAAACAGCGTGGGCAGGCATATCAGGGCCATTCTGCTAAAAATCCTAA
>HF986349.1:15530-29260 GCA_000432655.1 Bacteroides sp. CAG:1060 | reverse complement strand
TCTTCAGCAGGATGTCGTCACTTATGAGAACAATATCGGATTTTTCGCAGCCTCAAAGAACAGCGCTCCGCTGATTCAGCAGATGCAGCAGAAGATCGATGATGCCAAAGCAGAACTTCGTAGGCTTGAGGAGAAGATTAGACTTGAGGAGGAAGCGAAATAATGGATAAGAATTCAGTAATAGGATTTGTACTTATAGCCGCTATTTTTCTTGGCTTTACTGTTTTTGAAAATAAAAGGGCTGCCAAATATGCCGAAGTCAAGGCGCAGCAGGATTCTATAGCTTTGGCTCAAATGCCATTTGACTCGTCTTCCGTAGTTTCTCTTGGAGAATCTTCGGACGAGGCATCTGTGGCAGACAATGTGACCGCTCCGGTGTATAAGGATTCCTGCCTGCAGGCTGCAAGCGATGTGAACAGTGTTCCGGAGATGGTGGTTCTGGAGAATTCCAAAATCCGCATCCAGCTGACTACTAAAGGCGCCCAGCCATATTCGGTCAAGGTCAAGGATTACTACAATTACGACAGTACGGAATTGTATCTTTTCCGTCCCGGGCAGTCCGAGTACTCGCTGCGTGTCTATGCAGGAGAATATATCAAAACAAGCAATTTCAATTTTACGGTAGCAAGTGCATCTGACAGCGTTGTCGTGATGCGTTTGCCTTTCCGCAACGGAGGTTACATAGAGCAGAAATATACTCTTTCTGAAGACAGTTACCTTTTGAAGAACAGCCTCTCCTTCGTGAATATGGATGAAATCATTCCAAGGAATGTCAGCGCGTTCGACCTGGATTTCAGCATGACCGTTCCTCGTATGGAGAAAGGTTACAAGAATGAAGTGCAGTATTCCAAGGCGGACTACTATTTTGAAGGAGACAAAAAGCCGGAAGAACTTGGACGCGGACGTAGTGCCACCAAGAGAATTGATTCCAAACTGAGCTGGTTCGCTTTCCAGCAACAGTTCTTCTCAACCATTTTCAGGGCTCCTGATCAGTTTGCCTCCGGAGAATTGGCAATCAACTTCAAATCCGAAGATGATCCTGAGCGCAACCTTATGGATTGTTCTGCTAAAATGCGTGCAGAATTGCCTGCCGGAAAGAATGTTACGGTGCCGTTTGAGTTCTACTTCGGGCCGAACCACTATCAGACGCTCAAGAGCTTTGATCATAAGTACGAGAAGATTATTCCTCTGGGAGGTTGGCTTGTAGGATGGTTTACCAAGTTCTTCATTATTCCGATGTTCGATTTCTTCCATCGGTTTATCGGTAACTTCGGTCTTATCATTCTTCTTATGACCTTGGTTATCAAGATAGTAGTATTCCCTCTTACTTATAAGTCATTCTCTTCGTCCGCGAAGATTTCGGCACTTAAGCCGGAGATTGACAAGCTCAACGAGAAATATCCGCATAAGGATAATCAGCAGGAGCAGCTCAAGAAGCAGCAGGCGATAATGAATCTGTACAAACGGGCCGGTGCAAGTCCTATGGGAGGATGTCTTCCGACCTTGCTGACTTTCCCTATCCTCTGGGCGATGTTCCGATTCTTCCCTGCATCAATCGAGCTCCGTCAGCAGTCATTCCTGTGGTGCCATGATCTTTCCGCGTACGATTCTATAGTGGATTTCGGTGTCAGGATTCCGCTTCTCGGCGATCACTTGTCCCTCTTTGCACTGCTTATGGCGGCTACGATGTGGATATATTCGAAGCTGACCATGAGTTCACAGCCTAATGCGGGAGATCCGAGTGCGGCTTCCATGAGGTTCATGTCTTTGTGGATGATGCCGATAATGATGTTCTTTATATGTAACAGCCTGTCTGCTGCATTGAGTTACTATTATCTGCTTTCGCAGTTGATTTCCATCGCTCAGACATGGATTATCCGCAAGTCCATCAACCCGGAGTCTGTTCTTGAAAAAGTACGTGCTTCAGAAGGTAAGCCGATGGCCAAGAGCAAATGGCAGATAAGGCTTGAAGAAGCGCAGAGACTTCAGGAGCAGCAGCTTAAGGAACAGCAGAAAAAAGCAAGAAGAAAGTAGAGATGATAAAAGACAATCTCGATAGTATTAGAAAGGAACTGCCACCGGAAGTAAAGCTGGTGGCAGTTTCCAAATTTCATCCGCTCGAATCAATAATTGAAGCTATGCACTGTGGTCAGAATTGCTTTGCCGAAAGCAGACCGCAGGAATTTGAACGCAAATACGCTACCCTTCATTCCGAGATGGGTGTTCCTCGCGATTCGGTAGAATGGCATTTTATCGGGCATCTTCAGACCAACAAGCTTAAGATGGTTCTGCCGTATGTGGATCTTGTTCAGTCTGTGGATTCAGTCCATCTTCTGGATTCAATAAATGAATGGGGCAAGTCCAACGGGAAAGTCATAAGAGTGCTTCTGGAGCTTCATGTGGCGGCGGAGCAGACGAAACAGGGGTTTGTGGAGGAGGAAGTGCTGGACATTCTGTTCCGGGCGGAAAAGTATTCGAATATAAGATTCTGCGGCCTGATGGGCATGGCCACCAATACGGACAATGAGGAGGATATACGCACGGATTTCTCACGCATATCTTCTTTTATGGATTATCTTAAGGATCTCTTCCCGGAATTGGAAGAGTTCAAGCAACTCTCTATCGGAATGTCCGACGACTGGCGCATCGCACTGGAGTACGGTGCCACCATGGTGCGTATAGGCACTTTAATCTTCGGCGCCAGAGAGTATTGATACCATGCGTCGGGCTACGCGCCTTGATGCTCCCGCTCCTCCGAGCGATTCTCTTATGTCGGCATAGTCCTGAAGCATTCCGCTACGGTACTCTTCGTCTTCAATGATACGTCTGGTTTCGTTGAGAATGGCGTCGGAGGTGAAGTCTTTTTGTATGAATTCTTTGAATGCAAGCCTGTCAAGGCAGAGATTTCCCAAAGAGACGAATTTGATGTGGTCCATTACCCTCAGGAGGTCTTTCCCGATGAAATAGGTGAGGGGAGAGGTGCTCCATCCTACCACCTGAGGCGTTCCTATGAGGGCTGATTCAAGAGATGCCGTTCCGGAATTGATGACGGCTGATTTTGCATATTTCAAGACATCGTATGTCCGGTTGAAGACCAGACTGACATAGTCGCGGCTGCCGATGAATGGGGCATAGTCGCTGCTGTCGCGTGCAGGTGCACCGGCAATGATGAATTTGTAGGAACTGTACTGTGGCATTGCGTGCATCCTGTCGGCCATTTCCATGCATACCGGCATCATCCTGGATATTTCGGATTTTCGCGATCCGGCGAGTATTGCGATATAGTCTCCTTTGCACACCGGAGAGAATTGGTATGCGTCGATGGCATCGATCAGCGGGTTGCCTTCATACACATAAGGAATACCCTTGCTCTCGAAGTATGGCTTTTCAAACGGAAAAACTATGAAGAGTCTGTCTATCCATGCCTTGAGCTTTCTGTTGCGGCCTTCTCTGGACGCCCATGTCTTAGGGGCTATATAGTAAAAGGTCTTGATTCCGTTTTTGTGGCAGAATTTGGCAATCTGCATATTGAATCCGGGATAGTCAATCAGTATGACTGCATCGGGCTTGTATGCTGATATGTCCCGCTTGCACATCTTGAGATTGTCGAGAAGCTTTCCCGCCTTGGCTATGACATCCGTAGCCCCCATCACCGCTCCGTCTTTATAGTGGACAACAAGCTGATGTGGACGGCTTTGCGCTGCGTCGTTCATCTTGTCTCCGCCCCAAAAACGGAATTCTGATGATGGATCCTCGGCAACCAGGCCTCTTATGAGGTTGCTGCCGTGCAGGTCTCCGGAAGCTTCTCCGGCTATCAGATAATATCGCATAATCTTTGGATTTCGTTGTAGTCTGTATTGTCAATGTTCTGCGGTGTCACCGTGATGTACCCCTCAGCAAGAAGCAGGTGGTCGGAAGGGTATTCATTGCCTTCGTTGTCGGTGAAATCCCCGGCCATCACATAGACTTCTTCCCCGGACTTCTCGGCTTCGAGTACATACTGAAGGGCGTCATCGCCAGGGGTGACTCCGATTTCCTTCAGAAATTCAAAATACGGCCTGTATTCCCGTTCCCAGTGGGCCATGCCCATGTGGCATACCTTGGTGCCCAGAATGCTGCCGGAAGGAAGATTCGGAAAGTTTATGTTATAGAAAGCACCGTGGGGACTGTCTTTCAGGACGGGCAGCAATTTGTCAAGAATGGATGGCAGCCATTTTTCGACTGCGCTGAAATCTGCATCAGGAGAATAGCAGTCAAGACTTACTCCTATTCCCGGGATTTTATTGACGGCCGCCTCCATAGCAGCACCTATCGTGCCGGAATAAAGAGCAGCTGTCGCCGCATTGCTTCCGTGATTGATTCCGCTCACAATCAGGTCCGGAGTATCCGGCCAGAAGATGTTGTCGATGCCGTATTTGATACAGCTTGCCGGTGTCCCGTCCAGATACCAGCTTCCAAGTCCGCTTGTGCTGCCTATCTTTTTGACTCCTATCGGCTTAAGCCCCATGGATACGGCCATGGACATTCCGCTTTGCGGCTTTTTGGGTGCGACTATGGTAATCTCTCCGTAGGCCTCAAGAATGCCTGCAAGCACGCTTAATCCCTTTGCTGTATAACAATCGTCGTTTGTGATGAGGATTTTCATTTCTACGGTGCAATTTATTTTGACTTTTACGCAAATATAATTGAAAAATTGATACTTTTTTGATAAATTTGCATCGCGATTTTTGAAATAGAGTTTATTAACGGTTTTTATAATTTAATTACGTTTTAGAAATGGTAAAACTTGGTATTAACGGATTTGGTCGTATCGGCCGTATGGTATTCCGTGCCGCAGTTGAGAACTTCTCAAATGACATTGAGGTAGTTGGTATCAACGACCTTCTCGACCCAGATTATCTTGCTTACATGCTCAAGTACGATTCTGTACACGGACATTTCAAGGGTGAGGTTTCAGCAGAAAATGGTGCTCTTGTAGTAAATGGCAAGAAGATCCGTATCACAGCTGAGATGGATCCTGCAAACCTCAAGTGGAACGAGGTTGGTGCTGATGTTGTTGTTGAGTCTACTGGTTTCTTCCTTACCGATGAGACCGCTCGCAAGCACATCCAGGCAGGTGCAAAGAAAGTTATCATGTCAGCTCCTTCAAAGGATGCTACTCCTATGTTCGTGTATGGTGTAAACCATGAGACCTATGCAGGTCAGGACATCATCTCCAACGCTTCTTGCACCACTAACTGTCTTGCTCCTATTTCCAAGGTTCTCAATGACGCTTTCGGTATCAAGAGAGGTCTTATGACTACCGTTCACGCAGCTACAGCTACCCAGAAGACCGTTGACGGTCCTTCAAAGAAGGATTGGAGAGGTGGTCGTGGTATTCTTGAGAATATCATCCCTTCTTCTACCGGTGCTGCAAAGGCTGTAGGTAAGGTCCTTCCTGTACTCAACGGAAAACTTACCGGTATGTCTCTCCGTGTCCCTACTTCTGACGTCAGCTTCGTTGACCTCACTGCAGAGCTTGAGAAGCCTTGCACATACGAGGAGATCTGCGCTGCTATGAAGAAGGCATCTGAGGGCGAGCTCAAGGGTGTTCTCGGATACACCGATGAGGCTGTCGTTTCTACAGACTTCCGCAACGATCCTCACACATCAATCTTCGATGTTAAGGCTGGTATTCAGCTTGATCCTACCTTCGTTAAGGTTTGCGCTTGGTACGACAACGAGTGGGGTTACTCCAACAAGGTTCTTGAGATGGCTAAGGTTATCACAAAGTAATTCCTTCGAATATCTTAATGAGATGATGGCTGGTTGTTTCCGGTCATCATCTTTTTTTGTATATTTGTCATTAAAACAATAACAGATATGAAAAAGATTGCCATTTCAGTCGTTTTGATGTGCGTCGGCATATTTGCTTTCGCACAAAGTAAGGCTACGCAGGTAGCGGATCTTGATTACACGTTCACCACCGTGAAAGCAAATCCTATCACATCAATCAAGAATCAGGCATCCAGCGGTACCTGCTGGGCTTATTCTACAATCAGCTTCCTTGAGTCCGAGGCTATCCGTCTCTGTGGGATTAAGGATCCTGCGAAATATCCTGATTTCTCCGTGTTCTTTACCGTATCCCATTCTTATATGGACAGGGCGGTGAAGTTCGTCAGACTTGATGGTAATCTTGCATTCGGTGCCGGTTCGGAGTCTGAAGACGTACTGCATGTGGTAAGAGATTACGGTCTGGTACCGCTTTCTGAAATGAGCGGAATGAATTATGGAACTCCGCTCCCTGCACAGAGTGAGTTGGACGCAGTACTTAAAGGATACATTTCCGCTGTAGCCAAGAATCCTAACCGTAAGCTTACGACTGCATGGAAGCCGGGTTATCAGGCTGTGTTGGACACCTATTTTGGAAAATATCCTGAGACTTTTGAGGTGGACGGCAAGCAGTTCGATCCTATCTCATATCGTGATTACATGAAGATTGTTCCGGATGATTATGTCTCCATTACCTCATTCATGTGTTATCCGTTCTATACCTGGAGCCCTCTTGAAGTTGGTGACAACTGGCGTTGGGATGAGTCTTTCAATGTTCCTATTGATGACATGATGGCTGTGATTGACAATGCGATTGAGAAGGGTTATACCGTGTCTTGGGGTACGGATGTAAGTCATCCGGGTTTTACCCGTAACGGTCTCGGAATCTATATTGACACCGATGCTACCGTTAAGGCCGGTTCCGATCAGGAGCACTGGGTAGGAAAAGAGGAAGGCAAGCCGGCCCCTATCTCTGTAGTTGAAAAAGAGGTTACTCAGGAAAGCCGTCAGTTTGAGTACGACAACAAGACCATTACCGATGATCACGGAATGCAGATATTCGGTATTGCAAAGGATCAGGACGGCAAGAAGTGGTATATGGTCAAGAACTCTTGGGGCGAGACCGGAAAGTACAATGGAATCTGGTACTGCACTGAGGCTTTCGTAAAGGCTCAGACCATCAGCATCATGGTACATAAGACCGCTCTTACCAAAGATGTAAGAAAGAAACTTGATAAATAATTGATGAAAAGATTAATCAGTTATATTCCCGATTTCATTACCTCGATGAATCTCCTGTGTGGGGTCATCGGGGTAGTGTTTGCGTTTAAGTGCCGTTTTGATATGGCATTTTATTTTATGCTGGCGGCCGCGGTGTTTGATTTTCTGGATGGTTTTGTCGCCAGACTGCTGGGCGCGTACTCTGATCTGGGCAAGGAGTTGGATTCGTTGTCCGATGTCGTCAGTTTCGGAGTGCTTCCGTCCGTTATGCTCTATTCACTCATGAAGACCTTCATGTTTGGTGAGAGTCTTGTCTGCTGGGTTCCGCTTCTTATAGCGGTGTTCAGTGGAATTCGTTTGGCAAAATTCAACGTGGACACTCGTCAGCATTCTTCTTTTTTGGGACTTCCTACTCCGGCGTGTGCGCTGCTGTGCGCATCTTTGTCATATTTCGTGTGCTCTACTCCGGATACTTTTCTGTCCGTGTGGGTGGCCGGACCGATATTTGTGCCTGTCCTCTCCGTTGTGCTGTGCTTCCTGTTGGTATGTGATCTTCCGATGTTCTCTTTCAAATTCTCAAAGGAAGATACTCGCACGCTCAAATTAAAAAGACTTACATATATCCTGCTGCTGGTCGTAGTGGCAGTGGTGTGCATTTGCCTCTCCCTTAACTGGTCGCTGATAGTGATGCTTGCCATAGTTTTGTACCTTTTCAAAAACGTGGTGTATTATTTTGCGAAGATATGAGACTGTGTAAGGTGGTAGCGGTATTGATGCTGGTTGCGTCGCTGTCTGTATCCTGTAAGAGGAATACTCTGTCGGGAGAACAGACTATCGGTTTCGTGTGCGACATTCTTGACGGCAGATATCCTGAAGAATTGGGATGTATTTCTTATGCTGCGACTCCATTCAGATCAGGGGACATATATCTTGTAGGCAGTTCATATTATTGTTCTGCTTTTGGAGACCGATTCGAGAGTTTTGATGCAAAGGACAATGTGGATGGTTCAGAGAATCCGGACATGCTTCCTGATTTTGCCGGCGAGACACTTGTATCCATTTGTGATGACAGCGTCTTTGCGGGGGATTCTCTTGGTAGGATTGCGCGCAGGGAGCGTGCAGTGAGACTTGCCCTCGCTGCGCTGGATACAGTAACCCATATCAGTCCGTACGATTTGGATGGCCTGAAATACAAGACACCGGCCAAGATGATTGTACTTGGTGAGCCCTCTTTGTCCGAATTCGGAGGTTTTGACATCGATACTCTTTTCAGAAGCACAAACTGTAAAGTCCCTGTTATATCGCCGGTGGATCTTATGCTCGAGAGAGTCCTGAAATCCAATCCGTCACGGCGCATGAACATAGGAATAATTGCCAATACTGACATCGTCAGCACTTCGGTTTATGCTTCAAGGTTCAGAACTGCTGCCGCAAAATACAGTGAAAACGGGGCCAAATGCGTGATTGTCAATTCAGTCGGCCGTGACAGCCTTATTCATCACCTGTTGGATGAGTACTCCAAAGACAATACGGCACCTCTGGATGCAATTATAATTGATGACATATCTTTGGATATTCCATTGCTGAAATCCGAACTTGCCGATATATTGTCTGTTTTGAATGAGGATTCGATTACGTATGGCAAGATGATTGCCAATGAAATTCAGGTGTTGGACAGTTTTGATGTTGCAGCGTCCGCCTGCTATGATATCCTTCGCAGCAATAATTTATTTACACACAATATTTCATTTCCACAGTTAGTTACATATCTGCCTGTCAGCAAGCCGGAGACAGAGGACAGATCTATAATACTGATTCCAGGTTCTTATGTACAAAATTAATATACTACCTGAAGAAATAGAGACATTACCCCTCGGAACATTTCCGGGGGATATTCACGTGATAACAAAACCAGGTTTGGAATATGCCAGGGCGATAGCCTATCTTATGACACAAAAGGTCATAGGATTTGATACGGAAACTCGCCCCGTGTTTACTCCCGGGGCCCATCATACACATGTGGCTCTTCTGCAATTGTCCGGAGCAGGCAAGTCTTTCTTGTTCAGAGTCAATGAAATCGGGATGCGTTCCCTGATGTGTTCCATTCTATCAAACGAAAGGATTATAAAAGTTGGAGCTGCTGTAAATGATGATATACGCGGACTTCAGTATTATCGCAAATTCACGCCGAAATCGTTTGTCGATCTGCAGAAGATAGTGTATGAGTGGGGCATTCGCGACAAGAGCGTCAAGAAAATGGCCGGCATCATACTCGGATGTAAGATTTCCAAAAGCCAGCAGTTGTCCAACTGGGAGGCGAAAGAACTCTCACAGGCTCAAAAAATGTATGCTGCGACCGATGCCTGGGTGTGTCGTGAGATGTATCTCAAATTGCTTCGCTCAGAGAAACACCCTCTGACTCCGGAACAGATGAATCCTAACGCGCAAAAGCCAAATGATAAAAATAATATTAAAGAAAAACCGTGACGAATCGCTCCGTCGATTTCATCCTTGGGTCTTCAGCGGCGCCATATCCCAAATTCAAGGCACGCCCTCAGAAGGCGACATCGTAGCAGTATATAGTTCGGAGGGTAAGTACCTTGCCGCCGGTCATTATCAGATTGGCTCTATCGCTGTAAGGATTCTGTCCTTTGATGCAGATCCTTCCGCTCCGGATTTTTGGAAAGTCTCTATAGAAAAGGCAATAGCTGCAAGAAAAGCCGTAGGACTTGAATTGCGAGACCAGGGGGATACCAATTGTTTTCGTCTGGTTCATGGCGAAGGAGACGGACTACCAGGGCTTATAGTTGACTGGTATGACGGAGTCTGTGTGCTGCAAGCCCATTCGGTAGGCATGTTCCGCGCAAAAGCCAGAATTGCGGAAGCCCTCAAGGAAGTAATTGGTGATGACCTTAAGGCTGTGTATGACAAGAGTTCCGGTACCGCTCCATTCAAGGCTGGACTGGAGTTGGTGGACGGATATTTGTACCGTAGGGATGGATTCTGTCTCTCAGAGCTTACAGTGCTTGAGAATGGAAGAAAATTCATTGTCAACTGGGAAGATGGACAGAAAACCGGTTTTTTCCTTGATCAGAGAGATAATCGTGCGTTGGTCGGGAAATATGCCGCCGGGCGCAATGTATTGAATCTTTTCTGCTATACCGGAGGTTTCAGTGTGTATGCCATGACATCCGGCGCCTCGTTGGTTCACTCTGTGGATTCGTCATCCAGAGCAATCAGACTCGTGGATGAGAATATGAGAATCAATGCCGTAGAGGGGGTCTTGTCCTCTTATGAGAATTACTGTACGGACGCGATAGATTTTCTTGCAGATGTCCCTGAAGGGAAATACGATCTTATTATCGTGGATCCGCCGGCATTTGCAAAGCATCGCGGGGCATTGAAGAACGCTCTTCGCGCCTATCAGCGTCTTAATGCGGCGGCAATTGCTAAAGTTGCGCCAGGGGGTCTGGTGTTTACGTTCAGTTGCTCACAGGTAGTGGACAAAATCACTTTTGCGAATACTATATTCTCAGCTGCCGCGCAGACCGGACGCCGTGTAAGAATCCTTGACCGGTTCTGTCAGGGGGCCGATCATCCGGTGAATATCTATCATCCGGAAGGGGAGTATCTGAAGGGTCTGCTCCTTTATGTGGAGTAGAGCACTCTAATTGTCCTGCGAAATCAGCTCGACAAGTTTGTCGATGGCTTCATAATCAGGGATATGCCTAAGTACGGGCTGTCCCTTTTTGTATATGGATACAAAGCCTGCGCCTTCTCCCACATATCCCCAGTCGGCGTCGGCCATTTCTCCTGGCCCGTTGACTATGCATCCCATGACGGCGATGACAACTCCTTTAAGGTGGGAAGTCCTTTCCTTTACCTTTTCGAAAGTGCCCTGCAGGTCATACATCGTGCGTCCGCATCCCGGGCAGGCGATATATTCCGCCTTATAGAACCGTCTTCTCGCGGCTTGCAAAATCTCGTCGCGAAGGTACTCGCTGACGTTTTCCTCCGCAGGAATATCGTCAATTTCCTTTTTGAGGAGTTTCGGCCCCCATTTTATGGCAGCATCAAGCATAGGCTCCGTGTTGCCGTCGGCAGAAGGGCCGTGTTGTGCAAGGTATCGGGCTACAGGAATTTCTGCTACCGGAGGCTCTGTGAGGGATACCCGGAGCGTGTCGCCGATTCCTTCCTGAAGCAGAGTTGCTATCCCTATGCATGACTTGATGCGTCCGCTGTCACCGTTGCCTGATTCCGTGACACCAAGGTGAAGAGGGAATATTGTTCCGCTTTCCTGCATCATTGTCACCAGTTCGCGGTATGCTTCGGTCATTACCAAGGTGTTGCTGGCCTTCAGTGACACTACTACATTGAAGAAATCTTCATCCGTACACATCCTGATCCACTCCATTGCCGCGATGGCCATTGCGTGAGGAGTGTTGCCATATAAATCGGTTATGTATGTACCTAAAGAACCGTGATTCAGTCCTATTCTTATGGCGGTGCCGTGCTCCTTGCATACCGAGATCAGGTGTCGGAACTGCTTCTTCGCTTCCTCGTGGTCAGGATGGAAATTGCCGGGATTGATGCGGACTTTTTCAACTATTGAGGCTACGGCGATGGCCGTCCGGGAAGAGAAGTGTATATCTGCCACCAACGGCACTTCACATCCGCTTTCGCGCAGTCGTCTGTGAATTTCGGCGATATGCGGGACATCCTGCATTCCAGGTACGGTGATTCGTACCATTTGGACCCCTGCTTCCGCCAATTCAAGGCATTGCCTGACAGTGCCGTCCACATCGGAAGTGTGGGTGTTGCACATGGTCTGTACCACTATAGGCGCATCCCCGCCTATTATCAGACTTTTGCCGATATGTACCGGCAGAGTTTTAATTCTTCTTTCCATATACTATTTCGTATGCCTCTTTTTTAAGTTCTCTATTGGTCTTTCCGCGTCTTTTGGTAAGATGAAAATGCAGACCTGCTGTAGCCATGATGTCCAGCGGATATGCGTATTTATAATAATACTTGCTGTCGTAGTCCGGCTCGTTCAATGAGGACCATGACCACCTTACGGTACAGTTGAAATGCAGTTCCACCGGAGCAAACACCAGTGCAAATCCAAGTCCCCCCTGGAAGCCGTAGTCCAGACGTCTCTCATAATCTCTGAATGAGTCGGTCCACTCCTTGGACAATTGCGGACCGCTTCGGATGATGCTCTGTCGCCATCCTCCATAGACACCGGCATTTACCATGAATTTGAAAGGATCTGCGTCGGCATGAAACTGCATCATCGCCGGAGCTTCAATCACTCTTATCCTGCACTGCTGGACGCCATCGTAATTGTCCGTATATCCCGTCTCGGGATTCTCCGAAAATGAAAAGCCTTCCGTACCGGTGGCAAGGCCAAGGACCAGTGCGAAGTTGGGGATTGAGCCGAACATCTTGCTGTGCTTGGTATATGTGATGGATACGTAGTCAGAGGAGAAAACCGGCGAGAGGTTGTATTTGGAAGGGGAGAAATACATATTGGAGAAACTCACGCCATAGTTTACGCCCAGCATGGAGTAGTCATTGATAAGAGCTCTCTTGGAATTCTGTGCACCGGCAGAGATTCCGAAGAGTAATATGCATGCTATAAGAAGTGTTTTCTTCATTACAAGTACCTTATTTTGAGAACATCGCCTGTACGTTGACAGTCTGCGTCAATTCTGCCGACTGTGGTATTTCTATATATTTTTTCCCTTCGGTTTCGAAAAACTTGACCTTTTCGGGCTGTCTGCGCTCAAGGACAGAGCCCGCGTCCACGATTGAGTTTCCGTTGGCATCTTCGGTGATTCGCAGGCTATATTTCCCCTTGTCAAGATAAGGAAAATCCAGAGTGCAGTCATTGTCAATGACATACGTGCGAAGCACCCTGTCTCTTTTTTCGTTGAGCAGTTCGACGATATACCTGTGGTGGACACCGTTTAGCACAAAGTGAATCGTACTCAGTTTGTCGTCGCTCGGGAGAGAGACTTTCACTTCCAGGCTGTCGGAATAATATCCGTTGATGTCTCTGAATGCGTGGTGCGGAACCTTGATGCGGTATTCATAACCCTGCTTCAGAGTGGTTTTCGGCGTGAGAATATATCTTCTAAGATTCAGACTGTCCCTTGCTATGGAATACGCTTCCTGAGTCTCCACCTGTCGTGGATTGATGG
This sequence comes from Bacteroides sp. CAG:1060, assembly GCA_000432655.1. GTDB lineage: Bacteria > Bacteroidota > Bacteroidia > Bacteroidales > UBA932 > Cryptobacteroides. Next base: position 16,022 of record HF986349.1, on the reverse strand, counting down.
ATATAAACTTGATATCCGAGAAGTTTTCGCTGATAATAGGATATTTGAATTCAAATGCGACTCCTTCCTGCTCGATGGTCTTGGACTCTGCCGTCACATTGACGACACATGTCGTGTCCTGCTTGGTGAGATTCTTTCTTGGAGTCTTGGAGAAAGTGCGTTTCCCTGTGGCCAGAGGCAGTTTTACGTTTTCCGTGACAGGAGACAGCGTTCCGGTGGAGTCGGTCTTAAGGTATCTCACATTCAGTTTCATCGTGTCCGGGAAAGCTTTTCTGCTGTTGAGCCAAATCTCGAGGCTGTCATTCTTGATATTGAACTGGGTGATAATCTGGGAAGCACGGTATCCATCTATGGCAATGGTGTCTATGATGGCATTTTCCGCCATGAACGTGATATAGGCGGAGCGTTCGGATGTGCGCTCCTTGTTGCGCAGGAATTGTTTCCCGGTGCGTTCCCTGAAGAGGCGCAATTCATATTCGCTGTTTCGTGCAA
>HF986349.1:13063-15455 GCA_000432655.1 Bacteroides sp. CAG:1060 | reverse complement strand
CCGGCTGTCATGACGGGACGAATCAGGCTGTCCACGAATCCTACCAGCTCCGTCTCAGGGTCAAGAAGGTTGTTATTGTTGGCATCCTTTATGGCATACAGTCTGTAAAGGGTGTCCTGGATGTAAGGCAGTGCAAAGAATCCCCAATCGTCCGTCGTGGTGACGGCGTATGGTCTGGTCTGGTAGATGGCGGAGTCGGAATGATCTTTATGGAGAATTACTTTGGCTCCCTTTACCGGGTCCAGAGTGTTACAGTCGAGAACCGTTCCGGTAACCATCATTGAGTCGATTCTGTCACCTGTGGAGAATACATAGGTGTATCCGGCAAACATATTCCCTTCGTTGACGTCTGCTATGGCGTCGGTGAAACTTAGGGTGTATGTGGTGTTGGGGGATAGCGGCTCCTCGAACTTCACGATGAGACTCTTGCCTCTGATTTTCGATACGGGCATCTTCCGCTGCGGTGGAGACAACAGGATATTGCTGCTTTTCTTGAGATTTACGTATTCATTGAAGGTGAAGATAAATGAACTTCCTTCAAGCGCAATGTTCGTGGCACCGGGAAGAGGCTTTATATCCACTATAAACGGAGGTATGGTATCCTTGTCGCCTCCTGAAGGCGACTCTGTGGTATTGGCGCATGAGTGAGATACAATCATCACCGGGAATGCGAAGAGCAATATGCCCAATATCAAAGGGATGAATCTTTTCATTTTAAATATCTGTTCTGATGACATCTTCTATGCCGTCAATTTTCTTGAGTCCGTCGACCATGTTGTCCAAAATGCGTTTGTCCTTGACCCTGAGTTCTATGTATCCGTCGAATACGCCGTTCTCGGTGGTGAGGTTGAGCTTTCGCATATTGATACCGAGTGTCTGGGAGATGAAGCTGGAGATTTCGCTCAGAAGACCGATTTTGTCAATGCCCTTGAGCGAAATCCTGATAGGGAAGTCTTCCTCAAGAGAACTCCACTGCGGTACAACCATACGGTTGCCGTATTTGCTGGCGAGTCTTTCCGCTTCTTCACAGGTCTTTTTGTGGACCTCTATGGTGTTCTCTCCAACGAAAAATCCGATTACCGAATCTCCAGGAATAGGCTTGCAGCAGTCCGCCATTTTGTATTCTATCTTGTCGTTCACGTCGGAGTGGATTACGAACTTTTTACTCTGCCCGTTGCCTGAAAGCTTTTCTTCATTGATGATGGTGCGGAACTGTTCCGGTCCGAGTATTCCCAGGCCTACTCTGAAATACAGTTCGTCCACATCACGCATCTGGCAGTATTCCAGGAACTTGCGGATAATGCCATTGCTTACCTTCAGTCCCATAAGACGTATTCTTTCGTCGAATATCTGCTCTCCGCGTGTGGAGATGTTGTCCTTTTGGGCGCGGAAGTACTCTATGATGTGGCTTTTGGCGTTGCGCGTCTGGACGAACTGCAGCCACTCCATGCGAGGATGGGCATTGGCGGCAGTGATTATTTCCACCTGATCTCCCGCTTTGAGCACCTGCGACAGGGGAACGAGTCTCATATTGACCTTGGCTGCAATGGCGGAGTTGCCGATATGCGTATGTATCATATATGCAAAGTCAAGTGCCGTGGCTCCGTTGATGATGGATTTCTGCTCGCCTTTAGGCGTGAATACGACAATCTCCGAACTTACCAGGTCTTTGTGGATGATATCCAGAAGCTCCAGAGCGCTTACATCGTTGCTCAGCAGGATCTCCTGCACTTTGGCCAGCCATTTGTCCATTTCCGAGTCATTCTCGGAGATGTAGCCGTCGTTCTTGTACGCCCAGTGGGCCGCAATGCCTTTTTCGGCTATGTCATCCATCCTTTTGGAGCGGATCTGTACTTCGACCCACACTCCGGCATGGCTCATGAGGGTGCAGTGGAGCGCTTCGTATCCATTGTTCTTAGGATGCGAAATCCAATCCCTTCTGCGGGCTGTATTCTCGCTGTACAGAGCCGTGATGGCTGCAAATATCAAATACGCCTGGCTTCTTTCGTCCTGCACGGTTGGCTTGTCCGGCTCGAATATGATGCGCACTGCATAGAGGTCGAAGATCTGTTCGAAAGGAACATTCTTGGTGTGCATCTTGTACCATATCGAATAAGGCGTCTTGATTCTTTTCTTGATGGAGAACTTGAGGTTCATCTTCTCAAGCGCTGCGGATATAGGCTCTATGAATTCGTCAATATCCTTGCTCCTGTTGGCGCTGTCGCGATTGATCAGTTCCGTGATGGTCTTGTAGTCTTCCGGTTCCTTGTGCTTCAGCCAGATATTTTCCATCTCGGATTTGACCCCGTAAAGGCCGAGCCTGTGTGCGAGAGGAATGAAAATAAACATCGTCTCGGAAAGAATCTTGTCGCGCTTGTGCTCCGGCATGAAC
>HF986349.1:5142-13014 GCA_000432655.1 Bacteroides sp. CAG:1060 | reverse complement strand
TCTGCAAGTTTGATGAGTACGACACGGACATCGTCATTGAGCGTGAGCAGGATTCGTTTGAAATTCTCGGCCTGCATGCTCTCCGTGCTGCTCATGTTGTTGTTTCCCTTGCGGTCTTCATTGTCCAGGACGGTCTTTATCTTGGTAAGTCCGTCCACCAGAGAAGCAATCTTGTCTCCGAACAGATTGCGTATATCTTCGACAGTGTAGCCGGTATCTTCCACGACATCGTGGAGCAGTGCCGCGCAAATGGATTTGTAGCCAAGTCCGATCTCCGTAACTACAATCTTCGCCACCTCTATAGGGTGGATAATGTATGGCTCGCCCGATCTTCGTCTGACATTTTTGTGGGCCTGATTGGCAAATTCAAATGATTTGACGACCATCTGGACTTCTTCTTCATCCCGGCATCTTGGCCTTGCGGCCTTCATCAGGGAGTCGTACTCATTGTCAATCAGTGCGTAATCGTTTTTTGTAAACTCGGAGAAACTCATATCAACTAACTGTCCCAGTCGTGGGAATTATACTTTTCGACATTCTGGAACCCGTAAGTGAGTTCCGCGCCATATATTATAATCTGCCAACTCGTGTTCATCCATATAAGGAAGAACGGGAGCGCTGCGATGATTCCGTAAATATTGTTGAGCCTGGATACCGTAACCTGAAGTTCAAGGTAGATATATTGGAATAGGATAAATACCACGGCATCAATGGATGCGGCCTTGACGGCATTTTTGAAATAAACCTTGGTGGCCGGAATGAACGTGTACATGGCTGCAAGCGTAATGACCGTTATGCAGTACAGTACCACGTATCCCAGGAATATGATTATGAACCGCAGGTTGGATACATCCAGCCCGAACAGGTGCGGAAGGTTGGTGTAAAATGCTATTCCTGCACCGAAAATAATGATAATCAGAGGGATGAGAATCAGCATCAGGATGTAATACCCGAAGCGTTTGTATATCTTGCGTGGTATGCGGCTGATTCCCCAGACATTGTTGAACACCCGTTCCACCTGAAACATCATCCATACCACACCCCATACGAAGAGAAACGCGGAAATGATACCCGTACCTCCGGCTTTTACGGACTCCAGAATAACCTCGGCTTTTTCGATGACCAGTCCGGCGAATTCGGGATTTGCCGGAAATATTCTGAATATGATGCCGGAAATGTTGTCGGGAAGCCCCAGTCCGAGTGCTACCGCGAATACAAGTCCGAAAAGCGGAATCAGAGCCAGCAGTGAGAAATAGCTCAGAGCTACGCATTGGAACCCCATCTTATTCCCGAAGAAGGAATCAATGGTGATACGGATGATGCGCACCAGACGCACCAACTTCGCGTATCCCTTGCTGCAGGATGCGGTATCAATCCTCCAAAGCCCCTCGGTGAAGAGGTCGGTGATCTTTTTCCCCGGTCTGAATTTCCTCTTCATCAGAATAGTGTCAATTCTTCCATATTTGAGCCCTTGGATGTCTCGGACTCGGGAAGCATCTTGCGAAACTGCTCCTCCGATATGACCTTCACTCCAAGTTCTTCACATTTTTTCAATTTCTCCGCTCCCGGTTTTGTTCCGGCCAGAAGGAATGATGTCTTCTTGCTGATCGAAGACGAAGCTTTACCGCCGTGGGCGGTAATCAGTTCTTTCATTGCATCCCGGTTGATTGAGAAGTTGCCGGATATTACGACAGTCATCCCCTTGAGAGCATCGGATGTGGGAGTACCATTGTCTTCCATCTCGAATTTGAGTCCGGCTTCCTTGAGCCTTGACAATTCTTCAATATGCTTCGGAGTGCGGAAGAACTCATAGATGCTGCTTGCAATGACCTCTCCGACATCTTCAGTTTCGAGAAGCGCCTCCTTGTCCGCGGAAGCGATTGCCTCCATTGTCTTGAAATGCCGGGCCAGTGTCCTGGCGGTGTTTTCTCCTACATATCTTATCCCTAACGCGAAAAGAACCCTTTCGAAAGGGACGTTTCTGGATTTGTCCAGACTCGCCATGAACTTCTCCACGGACTTTTCCTGCCAGCCGTCCAGACTCAGCAGTGAATATCTGCTGACGGAATAGAAATCGGCAGGAGTGCAGGCTAGGCCGCAGTCGTACAATTGTTCTATGGTAGCTTCACCTGCAAGGATGTCCATTGCTCTTCTCGATGCAAAATGAAGCATTCTGCCCTTTATCTGAGGCGGGCATCCGTCGTAGTTGGGGCAGAACCATTTGGCTTCATCGCCTGACTTTACAAGAGATGTTCCGCATACGGGACAGACTTTCGGGAAAGTGGTTTCCGTGCTGTCGGCGGGTCTTTTCGACAATTCTACAGATGTGATTTTCGGAATGATTTCACCACCTTTCTCCACATAGACATAGTCTCCTACGCGGATATCCAGGCTCTTTATCGCATCTTCATTGTTGAGCGTGGCCCTTTTGACTACGGTGCCGCTTAGCTGGACCGGGGCGAGATTGGCGACGGGGGTTACCGCTCCTGTTCTGCCGACCTGGTAGTCTATGCTCAGCACCTCGGTGCAGGCCTGCTCGGCCTTGAACTTGAACGCAACGGCCCATCTCGGAGATTTTGCGGTGTATCCAAGTTGCCTCTGACTGTCGAGTTCGTTGATTTTTATCACAATCCCGTCAGTGGCGTATGGCAGAAACTTGCGATTTTCATCCCAATAGTCGATATATTCCTTAATCTCCGCCATATTGTGGCAGATGCGTCTCTTGTCTGATACCGGGAGCCCCCATGATGCCGCTGCGTCAAGGGCTTCGCTGTGTGAAGTGAATCCTGTGATGGATTCGGCGGGTATATGGTACAATGTGCACCAAAGGCCTCTATGTGCCACTTCGACAGGATCGTTGAGTTTCAGAGAACCTGAGGCGGCGTTTCGCGGATTGGCAAATGGAGCCTCCTCCTGCTCTATGCGCTCCTCGTTGAGGGCGTCGAAAGCCTTGTACGGCATAAGTATTTCGCCACGAATCTCGAATTCTTCGGGATAGTTCCCCTTTAGGACAGTGGGAATGTTGGAAATCTGTCTGACGTTTTCCGTGACATCGTCTCCTTTGAGCCCGTCACCTCTGGTAAGGGCCTGTATGAGGCGTCCGTGCCTGTATGAAAGGCAAATGGCGGTGCCGTCGAACTTCAACTCACAGCTGTATGTAAACCCAACGTTGCCAAGGGTACGGTCGGCACGCGCTACGAATTCTTCTATCTCGGAAATGGAATAGGTATTGCCCAAAGACAGCATCGGGTAGCGGTGAGGACGCTGGATGAATCCCTGCTGCTTTCTGGAATTATCGGAAGGGTCCGTTCCCGTCTCAAGGTCGGAGCCTACTTTATGGGTAGGGGAGTCCGGCTTGTCCAGCTCTGGAAACTCTTTCTCCAAGTCTTCAAGCTCCCGCATAAGACGGTCGAATTCAAAATCAGATATCACCGGCGCATTTTCCACATAATAGCGTCGGCTGTAGTCCTCGAGAAGGGCCCTGAGTTCGATGATTCTCTGTTGAGCTGTTTCTTTTTCCATAAGAAGACAAAAATAATCAAAAATGGGGATATTTGAAAATCGGATTTTGAAAACAAATTTTTTGTAATTCTTACAGATAATGAGTAAATTTGCGAGATTTAATTTTCACGTATAGACAATGAAAGATTCTGTTATTATTCTGTGTGGCGGAGGTCCCGCCCCTGGTATGAACTCTGTTTCGATGAGTGTTGCGAAAACATTCCTTTCCAAAGGTTATAGAGTTATCGGGCTCCATGGTGGATATTCGGGCCTTTTCAGCAAAAATGCACGTATTGAAGATCTTACTTTCCAGACGGCAGACCGCTATTTCAACCTTGGTGGCTCATATCTTCAGATGAGCAGGTTCAAGCCTACAGACAAAGATTTTGAGGAAAATTTCAACCTTGACCTCTTCAAGGAAAACAATATCAAGCTTCTTGTTACCATAGGTGGTGATGATACAGCATCTACCGCCAACAGAATTTCCAAATTCCTTAAGTCCAAAGGATATCATATCGCAAACATCCATTGCCCTAAGACTATCGACAACGATCTTCCTCTTCCGGCCAATGCTCCTACTTTCGGATACAATTCCGCCAAGAATGAGGGAGCTCATATCGCGCGCACCGCATACGAGGATGCCCGCACCTCCGGAAACTGGTTTATCCTCTGTGCAATGGGACGTTCATGCGGAAGTCTTGCGCTCGGAATCGGTGAGGCTACACACAGCCCTATGACCATCATTCCTGAGATGTTCAACAAGACACACATCACCCTTGACAAGATTCTTAAGCTTTCCCTCTCTTCAATTATCAAGAGAAAGCTCATGGGCATTGAATATGGTACCATAGTTACCGCAGAAGGCCTTTTCCACAACCTTGACATCAAGGAACTTCAGGATGCCGGCGTGCATTTTACATACGATGATCATGGTCACCCGGAGCTTGGAAAGCTTTCAAAAGCGGTTCTTTTCAATGACCTTCTGGAGAAGGAATTCAAGACAATCGGCCTTCATGTAAAGGGTCGTCCTCTCGAGATCGGATATGATGTACGCTGCCAGGATCCGGTTGCATATGATCTTACATACTGCACGGAACTTGCGATGGGCGTTTATCAGCTCTTCAAGGAAGGAAAGACAGGATGTATGGTCTATGTGGATTCATACGGCAACGTTTCTCCTCTCTATCTTGCCGATCTTCAGGATCCTGAAACCGGAAAGATTCCGCCACGTATGGTGGATGTCAACAGCGCTACCGTACAGAACTACTATGAGTGTATCGCTCATTATGTAACACCTGAAGATTACGAAGCTGTCAAGGCTCTCGGTATTTCGAATCCGGAGGCTTATGACTTCAAGAAGATTCTCGAGTGGTAGATTCCGACTGAAACATAAGTTGGTAAATTGCTACTGACTGCTAAAAAGAGCTACTTAGGTGGCTCTTTTTTGAGTTTTCACCCCTTTGCAAAAGACCTGAAAAGTTTGCGGAAGAGTATTATATTTGGTGTTGTATATTAAATATTAATCACTATATTTGTCATATAATGATATGGAATAAGTCCCATTATAGTGGGAAATGACATACTATATTATGAAATATACATTAGATATTTATGCCAAACAACCTGAACAGCTTATGGCAATGATGGCCAAGTACTGCAAGGAGAGACGACTGGAGAGGGGATACAGCAGAAGAACACTTGCCGAGAAGACAGGTGTTCCGGCGCCGACTATCGAAAGGTTTGAAAGAACAGGTAAGATTTCTTTCGAATCCTTCTGCGCCATTGTTGTGGAGTTTGACTACTTCCAGGAGATGTCCGAGATCCTTTCCAAGCCCAAATACGCCACAGGCAGCGAGCTGGCGACCATCAACAAGAACAAGAATAGAATCAAGGGAAGATGATACCACAGGTAAACAAGATAACAGTATTCCACAACAGAGACCTTGTGGGAACCCTTCAGATGACTCCTGACGGACGTTCGTGTGCGTTTGAGTATTCGCGTGAGTGGCTTTCAAGCGGCTTTGCCCTTTCACCGTTCGAACTTCCGCTGACTTCAGATATGATCTTTTCGGAACCTGACAAGTTTGACAGGGGCTTTGCCGTATTCGAGGACAGCATACCTGACGGATATGGTCTGTATCTGATTGACAGGATGCTCCGCAAGTCGGGTTTTCAGCTCAGGAACCTCAATCCGCTTCAGAGGCTTGCAATTGTCGGCTCTTCCGGAATGGGTGCTCTCAGATATGAACCTGCTGTCAGTCTTGACAGCATCAAGGCCGGTGTGAGCATAGAAGAACTGGACGATATTCAGAGAAAGGCTCTTGAGATTCTTTCCGAAAAGGGAGAAGGAGATGAGTCTCTTCTCTATTACAATAGTGCCAATTCAGGGGGTGCCAGACCTAAGGTAGTGATGGCTGATTTAGATGGATCGCACTGGCTGGTCAAATTCCGCCACACTTATGACTCTGCTGAAATCGGCAAGGAAGAGTATCTTTATATGAGCACGGCGGCAAAGTGCGGAATCAATATTCCGCGCATACGGCTACTCAAGGATAGATATTTTGCAATCGAGCGTTTCGATATTGAAGATGGAAGGGGTGTGCATGTAGTTACTGCAGCGGCACTTCTTAAGTCAGACTTCCGGAATCAGGATGCAGACTATACAAATCTGCTTGCCCTGACCGGATACCTGACGCAGGACCCGCATCAGGTGGAGGAGATGTATCGAAGGATGGTGTTCAATCTCGTCTGTGACAACAAGGATGACCACACCAAAAACTTCAGCTTTATATGCAGGAAAGGGGTCTGGAGCCTGGCCCCTGCCTATGACATTACTTATTCTCCGGAAGGCTCAAACGGGCAGCATGCTACCTCACTGTTCTACGACGGCAATCCTGCAAAAGATCTTGTTATCAAGGCGGGTACCCGGATCCGGATTCCGAAAGCAACTTGTGAAGCAATCATAGACAAGGTGGAGACTGTGTGTAGCGAGAATCTTCCTCATGTTATCAGACTCAAATAGACCATCAAGTGTTCGACAACGCCGGTAGCTCCAAAAACTTTCGCGGAGTATGTACTGAGCTTATAGGATAGTTCATCGAAAATTCATAACTTTGTAGAGATGCGGTCTTTTCCTGCATCCCTATTTTAATACCACATCTTTTAATTATGCGATTGTTAACATCTATGCTTTTGTCTCTGGGAGTTGCTGCTGCAGCTATGGCCCAGGACAACACTCCTATCTATCAGAACACGAACTATTCGTTCGAGGAGCGTGCGGTGGATCTGGTCTCAAGGCTTACCCTTGAGGAGAAGGAGAGCCTTCTTGGCAACAATATGGCTCCTGTGCCGCGTCTCGGAGTCCGTCAGTACAATGTATGGAGCGAGGCCTTGCACGGAGTTCTTTCGGGAGCCAATCCGTCCGCAGGTCTTCAGGGACCTACATCCTATCCTAATAGTGTGGCCCTTGGTTCGTCTTGGGATCCACAACTTCTTGAGAGAGAGGCTTCTGCAATTGCAGATGAGGCTCGTGCCATATTCCAGACCGGCACCAAAGGGCTTACCTTCTGGTCTCCGGTAGTTGAGCCTATCCGCGACCCAAGGTGGGGAAGAACCGGCGAATCATACGGTGAAGATCCGTTCCTTTCTGCCGTAATGTCAGGCGCTTATGTACGCGGACTTATGGGAAGCGATCCGAACTACCTTAAGGCTGTTCCTTGTGCAAAGCACTATTTCGCCAACAACAGTGAGTTTGACCGCCATGTGAGCAGTTCGAATATGGATTCGCGTGATATGAGGGAATTCTACCTCTATCCTTATAAGGAACTCATCGAAAATGACAACCTTCCGTCCATAATGTCTTCCTACAATGCGGTGAACCATGTTCCTACATCAGCAAGTGAGCTGTATCTTGACACTATCGCCCGCCGTACATACGGAATGAAGGGATATGTGACAGGAGACTGCGCCGCCATCGAAGATATCTATACCGGACACTATTATGTGGAGACAGCTGAGGAAGCAACTGCCGCCGGTCTCAAAGCCGGTGTGGACTCTGACTGCGGAAGCGTATATCAGAGATATGCCATCAGCGCACTTGAGAAAGGACTCATCACCATGGCCGATATTGACAGAGCTCTGGTGAATGTGTTTACCGTACGTATGCGTACGGGCGAGTTCGATCCAGACATGATGGTACGTTACGCGCTTTATCCTGCTTCTATGGTCAATGCCGTAAGGTATCAGGCTCTTGCAGAGGAAGTTGCTACCCGTACTCCTGTCCTTCTCAAGGATGAAATTGTAAAGGGAACATCTTCCCGCGCGCTTCCTCTCGATGCTTCAAGCATCAAGAGAGTGGCTCTTATCGGCCCT
>HF986349.1:2873-5067 GCA_000432655.1 Bacteroides sp. CAG:1060 | reverse complement strand
AGCAGCCGTATCAGCCCGTATAAGGGAATTACCGACTATCTTGCAGCCAGGGGTGCAGATGTGGAAGTCAAGCTTGCGTCCGGTGGAAGCACCAAGAGCAAGAGCAACCTTCTCTATGTGGCATACTTTGAGCTTACCAAGGCGGACGGAACCGTGACCCGTCACGATGCAACCAAATACTCTGCTTCTTCAGAAGGTATCACCGTAGGTTCCGGAATGGGTACCGAGGAGCAGGTCCGCTCAATTGACGATGGTTCATGGACAGCATACAATGACATTGATCTCATCAATGTAGATAAAATCACGATTGGTGTGAACATCCCTACCGAGGGCGGTATCATCGAGGCGCATGTAGGCTCTCCTGACGGAAACCTCATCAGTACTCTTGAGGCCACCAAGGCATCCGGAAAGAGAGTAGGCGGCGTATATGGCGCCAGCACCCCGATGGAGTCCAAGGTCAACAGACTTGGCTACAACGGTCTTCAGACTCTCTATCTTGTGTATAAGGCAGCTGAAGATGACGAGATTGACCCGTCCGTACTTGAAACAGCCAAGAATTCTGACGTAGCTATAGTATTTGTCGGTACCGATGAGAATACTGCCACTGAAGAGGCTGACCGTCTTACTCTTCAGCTTCCTGGCAATCAGGTTAATCTCATAAAGGCCGTAGCATCTGTCAACAAGAACACAATCGTGGTGATGCAGACTCTCGGATGCGTTGAGGTAGAGGAATTCAAACACCTTGAAAATATTCCGGGTATCCTCTGGACCGGTTATAACGGACAGGCACAGGGCGCCGCTATCGCCAAGGTTCTCTTCGGCGACGTCAATCCTGGTGGAAAGCTCAACGCTACATGGTACAAGACAGTTAAGGATCTTCCGGCTATCACCGATTATACCCTCCGTGGAGGAGAAGGCAAGAACGGACGTACGCTCTGGTATTTCACCAAGCCTGTTTCCTACGAATTCGGATATGGTCTTTCTTATACCAGCTTCGAATACAGCAATTTCCGCATTGACCGCACTTCCATAACTCCTGCCGACAGGGTGAGAGTGAGCGTGGATGTAAAGAATACCGGAGAATATGACGGAGATGAGGTCGTTCAGATTTATGTGAGCACTCCTGACAGTCCGGCTTCCGCACAGAGGCCAATCAAGCGTCTCAAAGGTTTCCAGAGAGTTACCATTCCTGTAGGACAGACCAAGACAGTCAGTGTGGACATTGACTGCAACGACCTCTGGTTCTGGGACATGGACGCTGACAAGATCAGCTATGATGCCGGCCGTTATGTATTCGAGATCGGTTCATCTTCAAAGGATATCAGAGGCACTGTTACCGCAACGATGACTTCTACTGAGTTGAAGCCGGAATTGAAGGTTGTGGTTGCAGACTGTGGAGTTTCTGTACTTAAAGTAGGTCAGACCGCCCAGACCAAGCTTACCGCATCCCTTATGGATGACACTTTCCTTGATCTCTCCAAAGCTAAGATTACATATTCAAGCAACAATTCATCAGTACTTTCAGTGGACGCTGAAGGCGTAGTATCTGCGAAGTCTCAGGGCGTCGCTACCGTTACCGCTACAGTTGAATACAACGGCAAGAGCGTGAGCGGAAGCTACTCATTGAAGGTTATGCCTGATCTTTCACTCAGCGAACTGAAGGTGGCTGGCAAGTCTATACTCAAATCCGGCCTTAGGGAGTATTCATTTATCCGCAAGGCTTCTTCCAAAGCACCTCAGGTGAGCGCAAAGTCTGTTGACCCTTCTCTTCGCGTCGTGGTTGAGCAGGCTCCGGCTGTCCCTGGTACTGCTGCTGTAAGAGTCATTGATGATATTACCTCAGACGAGTCTGTATATTATGTTCATTTCGGAGTGAAGGCTGCATCGGACGAGTTTAATGGAAAGAAACTTTCTTCCGCATGGAAGATTGTCCGTGAGAATACTGCAAATTATACTCTTGCAGACGGCTCTCTTACCATTACGACCGATGCCGGAGATATTGACGGAGCCAACAACAATGCTTCCAATATCTTTGTGCAGAGCGCAAACAGTGACTGGACTCTCAATACCAAGCTTCACTGCTCGGCTCTTCCAGGACAACCTTCCCAGAATGCCGGACTTGTGGCTTATCAGGATGATGACAATTTTGTGAAGTATGTCTATGCCGCACCGGGATTCAGACAGGGCGGCAACG
>HF986349.1:1534-2836 GCA_000432655.1 Bacteroides sp. CAG:1060 | reverse complement strand
CGGCAACGCTTCAGCTCAGCTGCGAGGCTGATGGATACAATAAGGCCAGCGTTACTTTCCGTCTTGACAATGTGACAGTAGTGGATAACACTATCTGGCTCCGTCTTGTGAAGAAGGGCTCTGCATATACGGCTTATTTCTCAGTGGATGGGAAGAAGTTTGAGCAGGCAGGCAAGGTTGATATCGTTCTTAAGGATATCAATGCCGGACTTATCGCATGTGACGGTGTTCTTCCTGCACGCTTTGCGGCATTCATGAGACCTAGCATGGCTGCTCCTGCGAAGAGTGAACCTGTTAAAGCCTCATTCGACTGGTTCAGAATTGCACAGTAGTATCTTACATATTCTTATGATGTTTTCTCTGGCCGGGATTATCTCTCGGCCAGAGATTCATTATATAGATGTCTCTGCTTTCGAAGATGGCTTTGCTCTTCTGACATCGGACCGGAGGGTGGAGTTCGTCGATTCGGACGCGGGCAAGGTCTCGGAGTATAGTCTTGGATCAGATGACATGCCTGTGGCTATAGATGTGATTGACGGGTTTTTGGCAGTTGCGTACAAAGACAGGATAGTGGCCTTGATTCAAGGACAGGAGGTTACGGTCCCAATGCCGGAAAGTCTTGACATTATTGATCTGGATGTATATTCTGACCGCTGTTATGCGCTTACGGACTCGTCCCGGATAGTCTCTTTCGATATGGATTTCAATCCTTCCGTATTTGATTTCAATGCCAATTATTCCAAGTATTACGGGGAAGTCAGACTCTCTGCGATTGCTGTTTCCGATGATGCGTTATGCGTATGCGGGGTGAGACTCTCTGACGGCGCTCCGGTAGCGTTCTTGTCATCGCATGGCAATGTATGGAGCCAAAGGGATCTTACTTATAATCGCGACGGAAGCGTGTATCTTCTCGATAATGAGCCGATAAGCGCTACTTATTCGCCGTCTCGGCAGGCTTTTGTGCTGGGATGCATCGGGGGTGTTCTTTTTACAATTCCCGGGTGCTCGCATTGCAATTATCCCGAATATACCCGTTCCGGGGATGTGAACGGCATCGCTTTCAACGGGGAGTCTTATCTGGCTGTCGGAACAGAAGTTTATTAGATGGAGATTAAATATTCCCGAAAAGCCTTGCGTTTGTCGTGAACTATTGCTACCTTGCTGACAGATTTGACAAGATATGAGATATTCAAGCAACAACTGGTGGTGGCGCTTATTACAACTAAAAAGTCGTAGTAGGTAAGGCGCCCGTGTGTGTATATTATAAATCGAATTCCCTGCCGCGACTTTGCGGCGGGGAAT
>HF986349.1:0-1524 GCA_000432655.1 Bacteroides sp. CAG:1060 | reverse complement strand
CGGCGGGGAATTTTTGTATGTAGAGAGTATAATCAACCAATAATATAAAATCATGGAAAAGAAAATTCCTTACAAAATCTATCTCGCTGAGAATGAGATTCCTACCCAATGGTATAATGTTCGTGCCGATATGAAGAACAAGCCTGCGCCGCTTCTGAATCCATCTACCGGCGAGCCTCTTACTGTGGATGAGTTGAAGCCAATCTTCTGCGAAGAGCTTTGTCGTCAGGAACTGGACAATGACACAGCGTATTTCGATATCCCTGAGGAGATTCTGAATTTCTACAAGATGTATCGTCCGTCTCCTTTGGTGAGAGCGTATTTCTTGGAGAAGGCGCTCGGCACCCCTGCGAAGATATATTATAAGTTCGAGGGCAACAATACTTCCGGAAGTCATAAGCTCAATTCTGCCATCGCCCAGGCGTATTATGCCAAAAAACAGGGACTTAAGGGCGTTACTACGGAGACAGGTGCCGGACAGTGGGGGACTGCCATGAGCATGGCATGTGCCTATTTCGGGCTTGACTGCCAGGTATATATGGTCAAATGCTCTTTTGAGCAGAAGCCTTTCAGAAGGGAAGTGATGCGCACTTACGGGGCCAAGGTTACTCCTTCCCCGAGCGATACGACTTCCATAGGAAGAAAGATACTTGCAGAGCATCCGGGAACAACCGGCAGTCTTGGCTGTGCAATTTCCGAGGCTGTGGAAGCCGCCACATCCCAGCCCGGATACAGATATGTGCTGGGCTCCGTGTTGAACCAGGTGCTTCTTCACCAAACGGTGATAGGACTTGAGACCAAGACGGCTTTGGACAAATACGGAATCAAGCCTGACATAGTCATCGGATGTGCGGGCGGCGGATCAAATCTTGGCGGTCTTGTGAGTCCGTTCGTGGGAGAGATGCTTCGAGGAGAGGCCAAATATAGGATTATTGCTGTGGAACCTGCGTCTTGCCCAAGTTTTACAAGAGGTAAGTATGCGTATGATTTCTGTGATACCGGAATGATATGTCCTCTTGCGAAAATGTACACCCTGGGAAGCCAGTTCATCCCGTCCGCCAGCCATGCGGGAGGGTTGAGGTTCCATGGTATGAGTAGCATTCTTTCGCAGCTTTACCATGATTCTCTGCTGGAAGCCCGTGCTGTGGAGCAGACATCGGTATTCGAGGCCGCGGAACTGTTTGCCAGGGTTGAAGGTGTCCTGCCGGCTCCGGAAAGCAGTCATGCCATAAGAGTGGCGATTGACGAGGCTCTCAGATGCAAGGAGACAGGGGAGGCTCAGACGATAGTGTTCGGGCTCACCGGTACAGGTTACTTCGATTTGAAAGCGTATGAAAGCTACAATGACCACCGGATGTCCGATGTGATTCCTACTGACGAGCAGATAGCCGAGAGTCTCGCCAAACTTCCGAAAGTGAAGTAATGATTTCTTAACAATACGGTCATAATTCTGTAACTTCTTCACAATATCTTTGCCTGCGGTTAAAAAAGATATTGATGAAAGTGTTGAAGTTGTTTCCTGTC
>HF986348.1:56126-65527 GCA_000432655.1 Bacteroides sp. CAG:1060 | reverse complement strand
AGAAAACATTAAACGACAGTCCCTATAATAACGGCTTCTTCCAGTTGTTCTATATAAGTCCAGCGATACTTTATCTTTTTTCTTTCACTTATATTGGTTCACATGCTTATACTTCTCCTCCAATTCCAGTATTTTCCTAAACTTCTCAATCCTCACACCTCCATCAGCCACTTCCACACTGACACCACGGGTATTCCCTCTTCCGTGCCCTCCTCATCATACGTAATCAATAGGCACTTCCAGTCCTGGTGCGCCTTGGCATACTTCACCAGTGGCGGCACCTCCCTATTGTAGGTGGTCGCATCCTTGATGCTGTAGGATACCTGTATGGCCAACTTCTCGTCAGGTACTATGAAGTCTATCTCCTTCTCCGCGTTCAGGAAAAACACATTCTTTTTGCCAAACCGCCTGCACAGCTCCACCGCCACCATATTTTCTAGTAGCGAAGTTTCCGAGTTCATTAGGAACAGGTTCAATAAACCGTTGTCGATAAAGTAGTACTTCTTCTGCGTCTCTTTCTCCGTCAGCTTACCCACCTCGTTCTCCATGGGCAGTATCAGCCAACTGTCAGAGGCGTAATCCGCATAGTCTATCGTAGTAGGCACACTGATGGGTGACCCCGTTGCCACTATCACGTTCTTCAGCCTGTTATACGACAGCGGTTGCTTCACGCTCTCTGCCATCTTCTTAATCAAGATGTTCAGCACCCTGTCGTTCTTAATGTTGTTTCGGGCACAGATGTCACCTAGGTATATCTTCTGGTACAAACTCGAAAGCATAGCCCGCTTGTTCTTAAACGACAGGATCTCTGGCAGACCGCCGTAATAGAAGTACTCATTCAGATGTCGCTTCACTTCGCTTCTCTGAATCGTGTCATACTCCCAATGCTCCCTCAGCTCCACCTGTTGCGCTGCCAGATACTCTTTGAATGAATATGGGTACGCATCATAGATAAAGAACCGTCCGCCCAACGTAGTTGCCACCTCCTTGCTCAGCATCTTTGCATTGCTGCCCGTCACATACACCCTGTATTTCGCATCAGTCAGTCTCCGCACAAACTTATCCCAGTGCGGAATGTTCTGCACCTCGTCCAGAAACACCACCGGCTTCTTACCATACAGTTCCAGATGAGCCTCTAACAGACTGTTGAAGTCTTCCGTCTGGAATTCCGCCAGACGCTCATCCTCAAAGTCCACAAACAGAATCTCATCCCATCCTTTTCCTGCTGCCTGAAGTTGACGAACACGCTGATACAACAAGTACGATTTACCCGCATGTCTCACGCCAACTATCACATAGTTGCCGTTATCTTCGAATTCTACGGGACGGTTCACAATCACCGCCTCATCCACCTCGCGCTGCTTACTAATTAGGCACTGTTTGATGACATCTTTACTGATACTCATATAAATTACATTTAATAAGGGTTGTCTGATTTTATAAAGTTTGGTTTACAAAGTTAAGTATTTTCTATAAAACAGAATTAATAAACTCCAATTTTTTGCAACATTTTCACACTTTATTATCGTAAATTCATGATTTTTACCTTCAAAGTGAATTATCTCCATGAAGGCCTTTTTTAGCACCGAATTGGTTTTTATAGTATTCGTATGTTCATAGTTTTTTTGACGTGGACAAGGTATGATAATATTGCAAGATTCTTAATGAAATCTAAGGTATTCGTATGTTCATAGTTTTTTTGACGTGGACAAAGGTATGATAATATTGCAGGATTTTTAATGAAATCTAAGGGGAACTATCAGCGGAAAGGGTGTTAGGTTGCAGATGGGAGGTAAGTAGATGGAAATGAGAGGGATTTGCGGTATATCTCTATGGTTTGCATAGAGGGGAAAAGTGCAGAAGATGTGGATTTGTGCAGAAGTTCCGTTACCAAATCGTTAGTCCATTCCTTGAATGGTAACGAAGAGGTAGAAGACGGTAACTGACGGAAGGCTATTCGGTAACTCACCTTTCTAGCGTTACGGCACTTATACTCTGTAATACAATGTTTTGCGTAGCTGAGAACGCTTCGGTAACGGGTAACTTTGCCCATAAAACAGAAGCGTATGCAAACAGACAAATTCAAGGTGTTGCTCTACCTGAAAAAGAGCGGATTGGACAAGTCGGGACAAGCTCCGATTATGGGGCGTATAACCTACGGGCGAACCATCGCCCAATTCAGTTGTAAGCTCTCGTGCAACCCGAAGTTGTGGAATGCTCGTGAGAGCAGATTGAACGGCAAGAGCCGTGAAGCAGTGGCAACGAATGGCAAGTTGGAACGCTTGCTTCTCTCGGTACAGTCGGCTTATCGATTCCTTTGTGAGCGAGGGATTGTCTTTACAGCAACAGACATCAAGGAGCAGTTCCAAGGGAGTATGCAAACTCAAATCACCTTCTTGGAACGATACGACCGAATGGTCGAAGAGATGGAACAAAAGGTGGGCATCGAAATAAAGGCTACAACTATGAGTAGTTACCACACTGTTCGCAAGCACTTGCAAACCTTTATCCGAGAGAAGTACCGCACGGTAGATATTCCTTTCGGACAGATAGAAGAAGATTTCTTGGAATGCCCGCCACAGCTTCGGCACGCTGACCTTGGAGGCTGGCATTCCGATAGAGAGCATCGCCAAGATGATGGGGCATTCGTCCATTGCCAGCACGCAAATCTATGCCCAAATCACTGACCAAAAGATTGCAAGGGATATGGAGAGAGCGATGTCAATATAATATATTTCATTTTATGAGCGATTTATTATACTGTATTACAGCTGGTTGTATTTTTTTATCCTGATAATTGCATTATATTGAAAGTTTGTATTATCTTGCGATGTGAGTTATAACTCACAGAATAGAATAAACTAAATGATTAAGTTATTATGATGAAGAACAATTCGAAGATTACGAAAAGTCTGACATCCATTTTTGTCGGACTTGTTGTATTGGGCGTTTTTCTTGCACAAAGGAAACGCCTATGTAAACCCCAACCTCTGACACGAATGAGATTGTTAAACAAGAAGAGGGTTCTACAAATTCCTCCCTTAGGAGCTTTGAGACCGCAAGAGTTGCCGTTAGTGAAATTGCATTAGAGTATCAGTTTTCAGAAGACAATGGTTTATTGATTTTGAAAGAACTCAATACACCTAATAAAGAAGTAATGATATGGAAGCGCAGAAGATGATTATACTAAGAAAGTTTGCTCTTTTATTTTTCTGGTGTTTGTGTTACTCCTTTTCATTTAAAGGATTTGCACAGGATAACAAAAAAAGCGCAGATAAAAGTTTCTTCTTGACAACTAAACCTCAATCCTTTTTCTTTGGAGCAAATATAGGTGCGGAAGTTCCCCTATCGTCCAAAATATCTATAGGGGGAGATATAACAACCCATTGTTGGCTTGTTCCAGTAAATATATCTATAACTCCATCTATGAAATACTATCTGAAGGGAACGATTGATAAAGGATTTTATGCCAAATTCAAGGTATTAGGTGGGGTGTTCTTTTCCGAAACTCCAATAGAAAACAAACCTTATTACACAGGTGCTGGTATTGGAATAGGAGGAATACTTCCTTTGTTTAACTCTAACAAATTCTATATCTTTGCGGACGCAGGACTTCAGTTTGCCGTTCCTTTTGGGCATAGATCCCAAAGTCACGTTAAAGATGGGAGTTGGGGAATGACTTACTATACACTATTAAGTCCAGCTTCAATTCCAGATTTATCCATAGGAGTAGCACTAAAGTTCTGATTTGTAAAAGACAAAACGATCTTATCTAGTAAGATTGTTTTTTAGATAGAAAGGCTAAAAAGAAGGGTGAGGAGTATTCCTCGCCCTTCCGCATTAAAAATAAAAGATATGGCAAGAAGAAGAACGGCAAAAGAAATTGAAAATGATATATTCAAAGTAGTATCCAATATTGTTCTGAGGGATGGCTTGTCGGCTGTATCTATCAAACAAGTGGCAAAGGAGTCCAGAACAGATGTCTCCCGATAGTGCTGGAGCGTTCGCTTGCTGATGTTCAGTATTCGGCACACATCCCCGTTGTGCAACAGGTCGGGGAATTCAGGCTTCGTTCCGAAATGTTCTCTCACACAAAGAGCTAGCTCTTCGATGCTCTTTTTCAGTTCCTCCCAAGCGGAGGTGTCGATGGCGGTAAATCTCATGTCAATATCGTTTTTAATTGTCGTTTTTCTCTTTTCGGTGCAAATGTATGCAGGCGCAATCCTTGTCCCAAAACCCGATGAAATCAAGGGAAACAGCAGGAAATCGCAGGCAAATGTACAAGCACAAACCGCCTAATTCACTCACCTTTCTCTAAGTGCGTACTTGTGGCTTCGATATGGTGTGAAATGTCCGCACGATACAACGGGAAAAAGATGCCGAGCAATCTCACGGTCGCTCGGTATCTTTTCTTCGATTACTCGGCATCTTTTGGAGGTTCTCTCGCCTATGATAATTCTCGCTTGCATATCCCTCGAAGAAAAAGTGTGCAAGAGTCAGCAATCCGATGAAGTTGGTTTCCGAGCCGTTCTTCTCTCGATTCTCTCCTTTTGAATGGTTTCGTCCCAATTTCTCCCGTTTGCCCCGTCCATTTTCGGAGCATTTTCCCGTACCCCGAAGCAACAGCCTCGCAAACCTTGTCGGTATAGGTTCGGCTCTCTAACTTGGTTTCAGCATCCGTTTTCGGGTGAAAGTTCAAAACCAAGCAAACAAAAGAGATACGAACAATGAAAAGAGACAAACGAACAAGAAATGCCATAGATACTTTCTTCTTTCACTGTGAAAGAAGATATACAGTGAAAGGAAAAAAGCTGGGAAAGGCTTTTTGTTTTTTGTCTGCCGGGAAGTGCGACAAGGTGCGTCCTCCGTGAGCCGACAATCTTTTCCCTTTCACCGTTTGAATCACCTTTTTATCCACACAATAATCATCGAATCAACTTATGAAATCAAGATTTTACGACCTACAACACATCAAGGCGATACCGATAGCCGACTATCTGCACGCCTGCGGTCGAGGGGCTTCGGACGGCGTAGCCGCCCGTGGCTCGTGAACGGGAGGGACCCGCGCTTAAGCGTGGGAGGGATAGCACCGACAGGTGCGTACCGGTCCGAAATCCCTCGACCGCAGGCCCTAAAAGTGATTGTCTACTACAAAGTCAGAAAAACACAAAGACCCAAAATCGCCAACTCAGCGGTCTGGGGACTTTATATCTTAAAATCAAAGTGTCAAAGACGGGATTATAGTCATATGCTTAGTAATTACGCATAAATTCTTCAGCTCCTTTTTTGGCTTTCTTTTTCAGTCTTTCCAAAATTTTGTCATATTCTGCTTCTGAAAAGAAAGGCATATATTTAAAAACTGTATCTTTGGGAATGATGTCGTGGTAGTCTTCGTATTCGCTGTAGTGGCCATTTAGATATATCATATATAAAGTATGATCGAGCAAATTGTCAAGCATTATATCGCGCTCCTCGTCACTGAACCAGCCAAGTATTTTGCGTAAATCCGATCTTGTTTGTTCGGAGTTCTTAAAAATCAGCACGATATACTCATAAAGAAATTCAGCTGTGCCTGCATCATTGGTATCTTCTTGAAGTCTATATAAAACATTTGCAAATTCTTGACTTGTTTCTAGCCCCCTATGTTCATGGTATAAATCTATAATGGCGTCATTTAGCAAGGAGTCGTTGTAATTCATCCAGATGGAGTCAAGTGCGTGGAACAATTCTGTTGAATCCACTTTGCCTACTTTGGTATAATGCTCAATATGTACCGTATCTACCTTCGTTTTATCAGGGGTTGGTTCACTTACTGCAACTTCGCTTTCTACGGTTGGATTAACGGTTTGTTGAGACGTTATATTGTTTTTATTTTATTATAGAAGATTTGTCTTCGTACGTCGCTTGAGGAAATCCTAATGATGGAAGTTCTTTACGACTTCCTATCAAAAACGGGAAGGTATAAGTTTTATTGAAATTTGCCAAATTAATAGGCAAATCTTTAATACACAAGCAGACCGATGACTCCGGAGGCGAGAAGAAGTGCGATGGGCCCGACTTTTTTGGTGTAGGCGAGTAAGAATGATGCCGCGAACATCGTCCAGGCTTTCCAGTCAGGGAAATTCTCGGAGATAATGCTGATGTCCAGAGAGTTCCACCCGAAATTTATTCTGAGTATGAGAATGAGCGCGGCGGCCCCTATCATGCCTGCCACCACCGGTTTCAACCCCGTCATGACAGAGACGAACACCGGGTGGTCGTGGAATCGGTTGAATACTTTTATGATAGCGAAGAACAGTATGAATGACGGCAGCACCAGGGCCAGCGTGGTGGATGCGGAGCCGAGAACGGCCAAAAGGTTGCCGTATCCGGCATCGTGCATTACCTGATAGCCGACGTAGGTGGCACAGTTGATGCCGATTGGCCCGGGGGTGGACTGGGAAATGGCCACGATATCAGTAAACGCTTGCTCGGTTATCCATGCATGATTATGCAAAACCTCGGCCTGGATGAGCGACAGCATCGCACCTCCGCCACCGAAATTGAAGAGGCCGATTATGAAGAAAGTTGCAAACAACTGCCAAAGCAAAAGACCCATCATTTCCTCCTTTTGCTTAATATGGCAATTCCCGACGCCACAAAGATGGTTACGAGAATAATCCATATGGGTGATACTTTCATGAATGCCACGGCGAAAAGAGTGACTGCGGCAATCAGCCATGTCCACCATGTCTTGCATCCTGATTTGGCCATATTGGCTGCAGGTACGAGAATAAGGGCTACAGCTACGGGCCTTACGCCCTGGAATATGCTCGCTATTACCTTGTTGTCTTTGAAAGAAGTGAATGCCATGGCGATGGCGAGTATGATCACAAATGACGGAAGTACGGCTCCGACAGAAGCCACGATACTACCCTTTAGACCGGCGAGTCTGTAACCGCTGTATATGGCCATGTTCACGGCAAGAAGTCCCGGTGCGCTTTGTGCCAGAACCACAATATTCTGAAGATCTTCCTCGGATATCCATCCCCTTTTGGTGAGTTCTTTCTCTATCAGGGGAATCATTGCGTAGCCTCCGCCGATAGTGAACGCTCCCATCTTGAAGAAAATCAAAAATAGCTGTGTGAGGCTTACGCTCTTGTCCATAACATCCTTATAACCGGTCTCCTGAGCCACAATTACAGATTATAGTACTTTGACAATATCCAATAGAACAGCCTTCGCGGGAGAATTGCCTTGGCCACGACCGAAAGTTTCTGAAGAGGTGAGGCAATTATATAGCTGTAGTGCGGAGATTTCTTGCGGATTATTCTGGACACCTTGTCTGCCAGAAACTCCGGTTTCAGTCCCGTCATCTCATCTTTTTCGATGCCCTTGAGGGAACGTTCATAAGACGGGTATGCCATAGCGGCCCCGGAGCCGGCCACGCATTTGCGCTGGGCTGTAAAGTTGGTGGAAAAGTCACCCGGCTCTATCACCACCACCTTGATTCCGAACTCCTTCACTTCCAGCCTCAAGGCCTCGCAATACCCTTCGACAGCGTATTTTGATGCAGAGTACAGGCCCTGGTAAGGCAATCCGATGAGTCCGCCTATCGAGCTGAAACAGATTATTTTGCCATGTTTCTGCCTGCGCATCTGAGGCAGGACGAAGTGCAGAAACCTTACCATTCCCATCCAGTTGACGTCCATTTGGCGGGACGCATCTTCGAGGCTGCTGAATTCGAGCGGCCCCCCGATACCCATGCCGGCATTGTTGATGAAGACGTCAATGCGTCCTTCCGTGTCTATGACCTGTCGGACTGCGGCTTCGACCTGAGCGTCGTCTGTAACTTCCGCAGTGATATAAGTAACTCCCGGTATATGTTCCACCTCTTTTCTGTGTGTACCATACACCTTGTGTCCTTCAGAGGACAGTTTCGCGGCCATGGCCTTGCCGAAGCCCGAAGTTATGCCGGTTATGAGAATGACCATGCTATGCTATTACCTCCAGTTCTTTGAAAATGTCCGTAAGTTTCTCCACGGCCTCGTCCACCTGCTCACAGGTGTGGGTGGCCATAAGTGCAAATCTTATGAGTACGTCTTTTTCCGGTACCGCCGGTGCGATTACCGGAGTGATGAATACTCCTTTTTCGTATGCCAGACGCACGATTTTCATCGCTTTTATGGTATCTCTTACAAAGAGCGGGATGATAGGGGACTGTGTGTGTCCGGTGTCGAATCCTCTCTCTTTGAATGCTTTCTGTGCATGAAGCGTGACTTTCCACAGATTTTCTCTGCGCTCCGGCTCTTCGAGCATTATATCCAGAGCTTTTGATGCGGCTGCTACTGCGGCAGGTGTCATGGATGCGCTGAAAATAAGGCTTCTTGAGTTGTGCTTGAGGTAATTTATGACGGTATCGTCTCCGGCAATGAAGCCTCCCAGAGAGCCGAAACTCTTGGAGAACGTGCCCATAATGAGATCCACCTTGTCGGTGAGGCCGAAGTGACTGGCGGTCCCGGAGCCGTTTTTGCCTATGACGCCCAGACCGTGCGCGTCATCTATCATAAGGGAAGCATTGTACTTTTCGCACAGCTCCACTATTTTGGGGACAGGAGCAATGTCTCCTTCCATAGAATAAACTCCATCCACGACAATCAGCTTGGGTGCATCGGACGGAACCAGTTTGAGTTTGGATTCCAGAGCATCCATGTCATTGTGTGCGAATTTGCGAATCTCGGCAAATCCCAGCCTGCTTCCGTCTATTATGCAGGCATGGTCAAGGGCGTCGAGGAATGTGTATCCTCCTCTGAACCCAAGGCAACTTACGACACCGAGGTTTACCTGAAATCCTGTGCTGTATGTCACTGCTGCATCTTTGCCTACAAATTTTGCAAGTTTGGCTTCGAGCTCTTCATGGATGTCAAGAGTTCCGTTCAGGAAACGGCTGCCTGAGCAGCTTGTCCCATATTTTCTGATTGCTGCGACGGCTGCTTCTTTGAGCCGTGGGTCGTCTGAAAGTCCGAGATAGGAATTTGACCCGAACATAAGGACTTTTGACCCGTCAGCCATGGTGACCACAGGATCCTGACCTGAAGCTATAGGTCTGTAATAGGGATAAACCCCCATAGCCTTAACTTCTTGAGGAAGTGTGTACTGGCTGCAAATTTCGTTTAAGATTCCACTCATCACGAAAAGGTTTTTTGGTTTATGTACAAGTCGCAAATATATAAAAAATCTTATAAATGCTCCGAGATGACATAGGCGGTGCTCCATGCGGCCTGAAGGTTGAACCCGCCGGTTACGGCGTCTATGTCCAGAACTTCTCCTGCGAAATGCAGCCCGGGGTATCTCTTGCTTTCCAGAGTAGCCGGATTCACTTCGCTCAAGGCCACACCGCCGCATGTGACGAATTCTTCCTT
>HF986348.1:35183-56052 GCA_000432655.1 Bacteroides sp. CAG:1060 | reverse complement strand
TGAGTTTGTTGAGGGGCTTGCCGCCGAGATCTTGCCATCTTGATTCTGTTTTGATGCCGGCTTTTCCGCACAGATGAGCCCAAAGCCTTGATGTCAGGTGCGATAGTCCGATGCTGCTTATATGCTTGCGGGGGTTGTCTTTTGCAATGCGGCCCAATTCTTCCCGGACCCGCTCCTCTCCGGTTCCTCCCCAATTGATTGTCAGGGGTGCCTTGTATTGGTGCTCGTACAGGTAGCGGGCTGCATGTGAGGACAGTTTCAGCGCCGCCGGTCCGCTTAGCCCCCAGTCCGTAACGAGAAGAGTACCTTCAGAGCAGAATTTGCTTCCTGAGATGTTGAGTCTGACATTTGGAACGACCGTACCCATAAGTGTCTTCAGGTCTTCATTCTGAATTCTGAATGTGAAAAGTGAAGGGACTGTGTTTGTTATCTCGATGTCTTCGGGCAGCAGTTTTCTCAAAAAGTCGGAATTGCTTCCTCCTATACACAGGATCACTTTGTCGAAGGTGAGTTCGGCCCCATCCTGGAGTATGACCCGGAACGCGTCTCCTTCCGGAACAATGCCGGTCACGCGCATTCCGCATTTGCACTGCACCCCCTCTTCTCTCATCAGCGTGCGCAGGCAATTTACGATCTGCATCGCGTCCTGCGAGCACGGAAACACACATCCGTCCTCCTGCGCCGTGAAACGGATGCCTTCTTTGCCAAACCATGCCAGAAGGTCGTCCTGGGAGAATTCTTTCAGGAGACGTTTCATCAGAGAACCGCCTCTTGGATAGACTTCCTTTATGCTGCGCACATGTTCGAAGGTGTTGGTGATGTTGCATCTTCCGCCGCCGGTAAGAGACAGCTTTGCCATCGGGGAGGCTCCGGCTTCCAGAACCGTCACGCTCCAGTCCGGATGTCTGCGTTTGACGGATACTGCACAGAAACAGCCGGCAGCCCCGGCTCCAAGTATGGCTACGGACCTCATAAGCAATGTCTTTTTATGGCGCAAAAATACGCAAAATCGCAAAAAAATGCGTATGTTTGTTATTTGGAAAAAAACATTGCATTATATATGTACAGAACCAATACTTGTGGAGAGCTCAGGCTCTCGGACAAAGGGAAGAAAGTAACCCTTGCGGGATGGGTGCAGAAATCTCGCAAACTTGGCGGAATGACATTTATCGACCTGCGTGATCGCTATGGTATAACACAGCTTGTAGTTGAAAGCGATGCGGAGTCGGACCTTGTCGCCGTGGCTGCGTCCCTCGGACGTGAATATGTGATTCAGGCCACTGGAGAAGTGGTGGAGCGTTCTAGCAAAAATGTTAAGATTCCAACCGGTGAGATAGAGATCAAACTTGAGCACATCAATATACTTAACAAGTCTGTTACACCTCCGTTCACAATCGAGGAAGACAGTGACGGTGGTGAGGATCTCCGGGCAAAGTACCGCTACCTCGATCTTCGCAGGCCGCCTCTTCAGAGGGCGCTCGCCTTGCGTCACCGTTTGGCGCAGGAGATTCGTACCTATTTGGATTCCAAGGGATTCATGGAGATTGAAACTCCGTATCTTATAAAGTCCACTCCTGAAGGAGCCCGTGATTTCGTGGTGCCTTCCCGTATGAATCCAGGTACATTCTATGCTCTTCCTCAGTCTCCTCAGACATTCAAGCAGTTGCTGATGGTGTCAGGGTATGACAGATACTTCCAGATAGTGAGGTGCTTTCGTGATGAGGATCTTCGGGCCGATCGTCAGCCGGAGTTTACCCAGATCGACTGCGAGATGAGCTTTGTGGAGCAGGAAGACGTGCTGGAAACTTTCGAGGGAATGATGCGTCAGATGTTCAAAAATGCGCTCGGCGTGGATATCCCTGATCCTCTTCCGAGGATGAGATGGTACGATGCCATGGATAAGTATGGCTCGGACAAGCCGGATATCCGTTTTGGAATGGAAATCAACGATATCAGTTCCGTTGTGAAGGGGTGTGGATTCAGCGTATTTGACAGTTCCGAGTATGTGGGTGCCATTTGTGTCAAAGGATGCGCAGAGTACACGCGCAAGCAATTGGATGAACTCACCGAATGGGTTAAACGTCCGCAGGTGGGAGCCAAGGGGCTTGTATATGTCAAATTCAACGCGGACGGCAGCATAAAGTCAAGTGTGGACAAGTTCTTCTCGCCGGAGAAACTTTCTGAAGTGGGGGCTGCATGTGGCGCTGAAAAGGGAGATTTGCTCCTTGTTCTTTGTGGACCTAAGCGCAAGACACAGACTCAGCTCGGCGTGCTTCGTATAGAACTTGGCAACCGTTTAGGATATCGTGATCCTCATGTATTCGCCCCATTGTGGGTTGTGGATTTCCCTCTTCTCGAATGGAGCGAGGAGGACCAGAGATTCTATGCCATGCACCATCCGTTCACGGCTCCTAAGCCGGAGCACGAAAAGTGGTTCTATTCAGATAAGAAGGAGGATTTGGAGAGAGTTTGTGCCAACGCATACGATTTTGTGCTGAATGGAACGGAACTTGGCGGAGGATCGATACGTATTCACGATGCCTCCATGCAGAGCCGTATGTTCGAAGTGCTCGGTATCAGCAAGGAAGACGCGGAATATAAGTTTGGCTTCATTATCAATGCGTTCAAGTTCGGTGCGCCTCCTCATGGAGGATTGGCATTCGGCTTTGACCGCGTATGCGCGCTTTTCGGAGGACAGGAGACCATCAGGGATTATATAGCATTCCCGAAGAACAATCAGGGACGGGACGTGATGATAGATTCTCCTTCCAAGATTGACGATTCGCAGATGCAGGAGCTTTTCCTTGCTTCCACATACGAAGAGAAATAGACAGGAAGAGCAGTGAGAATCAAACTGAAATATGACTTGAGTTCGCAGAACACTTTCCGGATGAAGGTGTCCTGCGAGTGTTTTGTGGAGTATGAGAACGTCAAAGAGCTTGAGGGCCTTAACTTTGACAAGTTACCCAAGCCTCTGCTTCACATTGGAGAA
This sequence comes from Bacteroides sp. CAG:1060, assembly GCA_000432655.1. Lineage (GTDB taxonomy): Bacteria > Bacteroidota > Bacteroidia > Bacteroidales > UBA932 > Cryptobacteroides. Next base: position 53,060 of record HF986348.1, on the reverse strand, counting down.
GGCAGCAATTTGCTTTTTACCCGGGATTTCCCCGGCACGGTACTGCACTCCAACATAGAATTCATCAAGTATGTGGATGTTGGATTCGACGAGGTCCCGGTCATGGTGGGAGCCGGTGTGAGTTTTGATAATTTCGTGGAGGAGACATGCCGTCATGGACTGTGGGGTGCTGAGAATTTGTCCCTGATTCCGGGTGAAGTCGGAGCTGCGGCCGTGCAGAATATCGGAGCATACGGTGTGGAGGTGAAGGATATCATTTCGGGGGTTGTGTGCTTTGATTTGAAAGAGCGGAGGAAAGTGAGATTCACTGCAGCGGAGTGCAGGTACGGATACAGAAGCTCAATGTTCAAGGAAGAGGAGAACAAGGGCCGGTATATCGTTACCAGCGTTCTTTTCAGGCTCAGCCGCAAACCTGTACCCAGAACGGAATACAAGGGAGTCCTGGAGGCTCTTGCAGGAAACGAGCCGTCGAGCCCTATGGATGTGCGTGAGGCTATAATCAAGCTCAGAAGAAAGAAGCTTCCGGATCCTGCTGAAATTGGCAGCGCCGGCAGTTTTTTCAAGAATCCGGTAGTGAGTGCAGAGCAGTTTGCCGCCATTTCTCCGGACGGAAGCGCTCCGCATTATGTGCTCCCGGACGGCAGTGTTAAAATTCCTGCTGCCTGGATGATAGAGAGTTGTGGCCTCAAGGGTGAATCCGAGGGCGGCGCTCAAATATATGAGAACCAGCCGCTTGTGATAGTTAATGCAACCGGGAAGGCTACTTCTGAGGATGTGCTTTCTCTGGAAAGAAAGATTATTGATACGGTGAAGTCCCGCTTCGGAGTGGAACTTCATCCTGAAGTGGAACATGTTTGAGAATAGTATATGAGTTCATTTGTGATAGAAGGCGGACATCGTCTGAGCGGCGAAATACAGCCTCAGGGAGCCAAGAATGAGGCTTTGGAGGTGATAAGTGCCGTTCTGCTTACCGCTGAGCCTGTCACAATCTCCAATATTCCTGAAATACTGGACGTAAAGAATCTCATTGCCTTGCTTGAAAGCATGGGGGTCGCAGTGCAGAGACTCGAGAAAGGGAAGTACCGTTTCACGGCCGGTCATGTGAATGAGTTTTACATACGCAGTCAGGAATTTGTACGGAGTTGTGCCAGACTAAGAGGCTCTGTAATGGTTGTCGGACCTCTGTTGACCCGTTTCGGACAAGCTTATTTCCCGAAGCCGGGCGGAGACAAGATCGGCCGCCGCCGTGTGGATACGCACATTGACGGCTTTATGAAGCTCGGGGCCAAGTGCGCGTATGATACGGACAAGCATGCTTACAGTCTTTCTTCCGGCAAAAGCATGCGCGGATGCTATATGCTTCTTGATGAAGCCTCGGTTACGGGAACGGCAAACATCGTGATGGCCGCGACTCTCACGCAGGGCGTTACGACCATATACAACGCGGCTTGTGAGCCGTATATACAGCAGCTTTGCAAGATGCTGGTATCCATGGGTGCGGATATAAAGGGGATAGGGTCCAATCTGCTTACCATCACCGGAGTGGAAAGTCTTCACGGGACGGAGCATACGGTGCTTCCGGATATGATTGAAGTCGGGTCATTTATCGGCATGGCTGCCATTACGCAGAGTGAGCTCACCATTAAAAACGTCTCATGGGACAATCTTGGCATCATACCGGAGAGTTTTTGCCGTCTTGGAGTCAAGCTTGAGCAGAGAGGAGATGACATATACGTTCCTTCCCAGGACAGTTACGAGATAGAATCCTTTATCGACGGATCTATAATGACATTGGCGGATGCTCCATGGCCGGGTCTGACTCCGGACCTTCTGAGTGTGATGCTTGTGGTGGCCACGCAATGTAAGGGCAGTGTGCTGATACATCAGAAGATGTTCGAGAGCAGGCTCTTCTTCGTGGACAAGCTCATAGACATGGGGGCGCAGATTATCCTGTGCGATCCTCATCGTGCCGTGATTATAGGTCATGACCATAAGATGTCGCTGCGTGCAGGAAAAATGACTTCTCCGGACATTCGTGCCGGTATTGCGATGCTTCTGGCCGCAATGTCCGCCAAGGGTACTTCCATTATTGACAACATAGAGCAGATAGATCGCGGATATGAAGATATAGAGTCCCGACTCAATGCTCTGGGAGCCAATATTCAGAGGCAATGATACAGGTTTTGAAATTCGGCGGCAGTTCGGTCGCCAACGCCACAAGAATCTCCGGAGTGCTGGATATTGTCTCCGGGGCCTTGCTCAAAGGGCGTGTCGTGCTGGTGTGCTCTGCTGTAAGCGGGGCTACGGATGCTCTTATAGAAATAGGTAAATGTGATGACGAGAGTCTCCGGAATTCGTTGATAGACAATCTTCACGAGAGGCATCGCGAGATAGTACGCAGGCTGTTTACCGGATCGGAACGGCAGAAGATGCTCTCTGATGTGGAGGCCGTCATTGAAGAGTTGCGTTCAGCCCGAAGGGAAGACTGTGTGTGTTACGGCGAAATCCTGTCCACTAAAATAATAGCTTTCAAGTGTCTGTGCGACGGTGTGGCCGCCCGATGGTGCGATTCCCGAAAACTGATCAGGTGCATTGGCGGGGAGGTGTCTCGGGGATTGAGCTACTCTGCCATCAAATCTGAAATTGATGCTTTCCCGGACGTGAAGTTGTTTGTCGCCCCGGGGTTCATAGCCTCTGATATTGACGGCGGGATGACAACGCTCGGACGGGGCGGTTCCGATTACAGTGCGGCTCTGTTTGCTGCGGCTCTTTCCGCTGACAGCCTTGAAATCTGGACGGATGTTCCCGGTATCATGACGGCCAATCCTAAAGTTGTGTCAGCAGCGCAGACAATCGACAACCTGTCATATTCCGCTGCTTTGAGTCTTGCATCTGCCGGAGCTAAAGTGCTTTATGCCCCGACGGTAAATCCGGCGATGGAAGCCGGGATAGCCATAAACATACGCAACACGTTTGATCCGCAGCATCTGGGAACCGTGATTAGCGACAGGACTCCTTCTCTCAAAGAGAAATGGTGCGGTGTGACGAGTCTGGATACGGAAGGCGACGTGTCGGTGCTGTGTCTTGTCGGAGAGTCCGTGTCAAGCAGGCGTTCCGCTTCAGGAAGAATAGTCTCCGCGTTGGAGGAAGCCGGCATAAAGTCTCTTGGTGAGGTTACGGGTGAGGGTCCGGTGTTTTATGTGAAGGTCAGGACCATGGTTGTGCGAGAGGCCGTTTCCGCTGTGCATCGGGAGTTCTTCGAGTCCAGGGCCATCAGTGTGATAAATGTCTTTATCGCTGGTTATGGTGCTGTGGGTAAGGAACTTGCTTCCATGATTGAACGTAGTGCGGGCAGGGTTGCCGAACGTCTGGGAAAGACTATAAGAATCGTAGGCGTCGCTAACAGCAGGCGCTTTGTGATAGACATGAGGGGAATCCCGTCCTCGGATATCGGCCTTAGGCTCGCGGAAGGGGAAGATGCGGCATCGGATGCATATATTGATGCAGTCTGCTCTGTCTCTCCGCGAAGAGCGATTTTCGTGGACTGTACGGATGACGAAAGGTTATACCTGAAATACGATCAGTTGTTAAGGGCCGGCTTGAATATAGTTACTTCCAATCGCCGTTCTTTGGCCGTTCCGTATGTGCAGTATGCTGCTCTTAAGTCTTCTGCGCGTGAAAACGGTGCGTTCTTCCGATATGACACCACTGTCGGCAATTCGATGCCGGTGCTTGAGTCTGTAGCCGGAGGCGCCAATTGCAGTGACAGCATAGAATCCATAGAAGCCGTGATTTCGTGCACGATGAACTATATCATCACGGGATACGACGGGCGTCGAAGCGACAGTTTCGCCACTATTTTACGCAGGGCGCAGGACGAAGGACTTACGGAAAAAGATCCCCGTGTTGACCTTGGTGGCAGGGACGTGCTTCGCAAGCTGCTTATCCTCGCCAGAGAGGCATCCATTCCTTTGGAAGAGAGTGATGTGGAGATAGAGCCAATGCTCGGCAAGGAATTTTTTGACTGTGACGTGGATGAGTTTTATCGCTTGCTTTCGGAGAGAGAACCGGTATTTGAACATAAGGAAGAGGAGCTTGACGCAATGGGCAAACGACAGCGTTTTGTCGCGTCCCTGCGTAAGGATCCTTCGGCGCGGCTTGGTTATAGGGCTGAGATTAAAATGCGTCTTGTGGATGCCGAGAGTCCTTTCTATCATATCAGCGGTACTGAAAATGTAATAGTCATACGCAGTGAGTATTCAGCGCCGTTTGTGATAAAAGGTGCCGGAGAGGGGACAAGGCTTGCGGCTATAGGTATAATTCGAGATATTCTCCTTTAGTATGGAACAGTTTCTGAAAATGCTTTCATTCGATTCCACTTCCGGCAGGGAGCGGGATTTTGCTCTGTGGCTCGCTTCGGAGTTGCAGGCGGATTCCGTACGTATCGATGAAGTGGGTGACGGAAGCTTGAATCTGCTGCTGAGCTGGGGCGTACCGAAGGTGGTTTTCTGTACTCACATCGATACGGTGCCGCCGTATATCGCGCCCTCTGTCAGTGGCAAAGAAATACGCGGAAGGGGAAGCTGTGATGCCAAAGGTCAGATTTATTCGATGTATCGTGCCTGTCGGAGTCTTGCCGATATGGGGCGTACGGGATTCGCTCTGCTGCTTCTGAGCGGAGAGGAGACCGGCTCTTTCGGTGCCAAGGCGTTTGCCAAAACTGATTTCAGGGCTCCATATCTCGTGGTGGGGGAGCCTACGGACAATTGCATGGTATCGGCCTCCAAAGGGACCAAGTCATTTGATTTGAGTTTTGTGGGGGAGGCGTTCCATTCAGGCTATCCGCAGTACGGGCGCAGTGCTGTGGATATGTTTGTGGAGTTTATGAATTCGCTTCGCTCTGAAGGGTTTCCAAAAGATGAACTTCTTGGCGACACGACTTGGAATATAGGTCTTCTGCACAGTGACAATCCACAGAATATTCTTAGCCCAAGACTTGACTGCCGATTGTATTTCAGGACGACGTTCGCTTCGGATGCGGCAGTGAGCGATTATATGCTGCGCTGTGCATCAGACTGTCTGAAGGTAAGCGCAAGGGGAGGAGACAGCCCTCTGAGGTACCACACTATCCCCGGAATTCCTTCCAAGACCGTATCGTTCGGAAGTGATGCGCCGCATCTTGCCAATTTCGAGCATAAGATGATATGCGGTCCGGGATCCATCACGGTGGCTCACCGGGACGATGAACATATAATGACCGATGATATTGACAAGGCCGTAAAACAATATATTGCGATATATGAAAGTTGTAATTAGCGGATATGGGAAAATGGGACACATGGTGGAGTCCTCTCTTTTGAAACATGGGATCGAACTTGCCTGTGCCACTGAAGATGTCTGTGCCGTTCCGGATGCACTTGCTGCTGACTGCGTGTGCATAGATTTCACCACACCGGAAGCATTCCGGCAGAACTATCCTGTGCTTGCACGCAAATTCAAGGCGGTGGTCGTGGGAACTACCGGATGGTATGATATAAAGGCAGAGGTTTTTGACGCTTTTCGCGAGGCCGGGACCACGCTTGTATGGGCGTCCAATTTCTCTATAGGAGTGAATGCTCTTTTTGCTGCGGTCCAGCGTGCTTCGGACGTGCTGAAGAACCACGGGTATGTTCCTAAAGTGGACGAGACACATCACATTCATAAGCTTGATGCGCCAAGCGGTACGGCTAAGAGCCTGGGAGATATCGTGGAGAGGCATCTTGGACAAACTCCCGAGATAGAATCCCACCGTGTAGGAGAGGTCCCGGGGACGCATACCGTGAGCTTCCTTTCGGATGTGGATAAACTTACATTTACCCATGAGGCGTTTTCCAGAGAAGGATTTGCTGAAGGTGCGGTCTATGCCGCAACGCTTGCAGACAGTATGAACGGCGTGCATGAATTTAAAGATTTGATATTATGAGCAGACTTTTTCTTAAAGGGTGCGGTACGGCACTTCTGACTCCGTTCAAAGGGACGGAAGTTGACTATGACGCATACAGAAAATGTGTGCTTCGTCAAGTGGATGCCGGGGTGCATTTTCTCGTTCCTTTGGCGACAACTGGCGAAACTCCGACCCTTAGCCGGGAGGAGAAGAAGCGTCTGCTTGAAATCACAAGAGAGTGTTCCGGCGGCCTTCCTCTTGTCGTGGGATGCGGTTCCAATTCACTTGCAGCGACACTTGAAAACATCTCTCTCGTGGAGAAGGATGCTGATGCCCTGCTTGTGGTGGTGCCGTTTTATAACAAGCCGACTCAGGAAGGGCAGTATCAATATTTCAAGGCGGTGAGTGAGGCTACGGACCTTCCGATAGTCATGTACAATGTACCTGGACGTACCGGAGTTAACATGAGCGCAGAGACATGTTTGCGCCTGGCGAAGGATTGTCCGAATATAATCGCCACCAAAGAGGCCTCCGGCAATTATTCCCAGGTCAGTGACATACTGCGTTCTGCTCCGGAAGGGTTTTCCGTCTTGAGCGGAGACGACGATATGACGCTTGCCTTTATGGCCACAGGGGCACAAGGGGTGATCAGTGTGGCTTCCAACATAGCTCCTGCTGAAGTTTCTGGGCTGGTTGCTTCCATGCTTTCCGGAGATATCGATTCTGCAAGAGCCCTTCATCACTGTTTGTCTCCTCTTTTTAAGGCTTGCTTCGTGGAGTCCAACCCTATTCCTGCCAAAGCCGCAATGGCGGCTCTCGGGCTTATGAAGGAAGATGTAAGGCTGCCTTTGGTTAAGGCTTCCGATTCCACCAAAAAGCTTATGTCACAAATACTTGCAACATTATGGAAGTAACATTGGAAAGATTTGAAGAGCTTATCTCCGATCTTGAAAAAGGAAATGTCAGGGTCGCCGAGAAGAAAAACGGCGTCTGGGTTGTAAATAAATGGGTCAAGGAAGTCATATTGGCAGGATTTCGTCTCGGGGCCGTGCAGAATATGAGTCAGGGACAATTCTCCTTTTTTGACAAGAGCACTTTCCCTGTCCGCACATTCAGCAGTGAGGACGGAGTGAGAATTGTGCCCGGCGGCACCAGCATCCGCAGGGGTGCGTACGTCTCCAAAGGTGCCATTGTGATGCCACCTTCTTATATCAACGTGGGTGCCTTTGTGGATGAGGGTACAATGGTGGACAGTCATGTGACAATAGGCTCGTGTGCCCAGGTGGGAAAGCATATTCACATTTCTGCGGCCACCCAGATTGGCGGCGTGCTTGAACCGGCCGGAGCAATGCCTACCATTATCGAGGACGGTGCGTTTGTGGGCGGGAACTGCGGAATTTATGAAGGTACCATAGTTCAGGAGAATGCGGTCATAGCTTCCGGTGTGATAATTACCAGTTCAACTGCCATTTTTGACGCGACAACCGGGGATTTCGTCCCTCGTAATGCTGACGGCCGTGTGGTTGTCCCTCGCGGGGCTGTGGTCGTGTCCGGAAGCCGTCCGGTTCGCAGAGGCGTGGCGGCAGGCTCCGGAGTGTCTCTATATTGTCCGGTGATTGTAAAGTATCGTGACGAGAAGACTTCAGGTTCGGTGGTGCTTGAAGACATGTTGAGATAACGGGATGGCGGTATTATATAAATACTCCGGTGCCGGCAATGATTTTGTCGTTCTGGACGGGCGCTCGGAAGATGTCGGACATTATCGTGAGGCCGGAGTCATTCGCTCATTGTGCAGTCGTAAAGACGGCTTTCAGGCAGCGGACGGTCGCATAGGAGCGGACGGGCTGATGATTCTTTCCGCTGCCGACGGGTATGATTTCAGCATGGAGTTCTATAATCCTGACGGGTCTTCCGGGATGATGTGCGGAAACGGCGGACGGTGTATTGTGGCGTTTTCTTCTTTTCTGGGGCTTGTGCCTGCAGACGGGAAAGTGTTCCGCTTTGTTGCCGCAGACGGAGAACATACGGGGGAGATAGTCTCATCTGAGGGGGATGTTGCGACGGTGAGGCTCGGTATGATTGATTGCTCGGAGTATCATTCTGTGCTTGACGGATGGTTTTTGAATACGGGGACGCGGCATTTTGTGAAATTTGTGGATGATGTCGAATCGCTTGATATCGAATCGGAGGGAAAACGTTACAGGTGGGACGAAAAATTCGCTCCCATGGGGGTCAATGCCAATTTTGTCCAAAAGCTTGCGGACGGCTCTTTAAAAGTGCGCACTTTCGAAAAAGGCGTGGAATCGGAGACTCTTGCCTGCGGTACGGGGCTTACGGCCTGTGCCATCGCATCCTGGCTTGATTCGCATGAGGGCTCCCGTGAAACGGCGGCTTCTTCATGGGGAAATGTCCGTGTTGTCTTGCATGCGCGTATTGCCGATCTTAAGGTGGATTTCAAAGCACCCGAACGCGCAGACGCTGCATTCAAGGAGGTTTTTCTTACCGGCCCTGCCGAACTTGTACGGTGATTGTACGAATTGAATATTCTTGTTATATTTGTCTTGTTTTCCAACAAGTAGTGTATCTTTAATTCTTATTATGATTTCAAAAAGAATCTCTCGTTTTTGGGGAGTGCTTTTGTGCGCAGTCATGTGCATGATTCCTGTGTCCTGCGACAAACAGGGCAACAATCCTGGTCCGGAGCCGGCAAAAATTGTGGAACTGCACAAGTTTCAGGACGGCATCTATTTCGGCAACTTCTGGAAAGAAGGTTTCGCCGATTATTATTTTATCGTGTCGTCCGGTGAGATAGGGTACATAGGGGATCAGGATTATCTGGTGCCTATGAACGAGGGCGAGTACATAATGTACTTCGATATTTGGGGCGACATATCCTCGGATCATACCAATCCCGTGGTGCCGGAAGGAGTCTATACTTTGAGCGAGAAACGGGCCAACCATACATTCAACCCGACTCTTACTTTTGCCACGGTGACTACCGAAAAAGACGGAGACCGTGTGCGTATTCAGAATGTGCTTTTCGAGGACGGTACCATCACTGTGGCACATTGTGCGAAAGGGTATCGCGTGACGGCCGATGTGGTGACTGCGGAAGGCGCTGAAATGCAGTTTATATATGAGGGAGAGATTGTTCTTGCCGACAAAAGCGGAGAGGGGGATGAGATTGACAATTCTCACATCAATGCCAACCTTGATCTTAAGGTCAAGCGTGTGACGAAAGAACTTTTCAAGTCAGAGGATAATTTTGACAATTATATAATCCGCTGCTTTGATACCGAAAAGACCTCCGGAGAGGGCCTGTATCCATTCGGTCCTGGACACAAGATACAGATTGACCTCTATGTGGCGAAGGGGTCTGACCTTACGGGAACTTACAAGATAGGTACAAGGCTTGAATATAATCCAGGGACTTTCTATCCCGGAGTATGGTTCGGCGGACAGGCATTGGGAACATTCTGTATGCAGACCGACAGAAATTACAAGTCCCGTTTCTGCACCATTTCTGACGGAGAGGTGACAATAGGCAAGAACGCGGACGGAACATATTCCATAGTATGCGACTTGACCGATTCTGACGGATATTCCATAAAAGCCTCATGGACCGGTAATATAGAAAAGCGTTCAAAAGAAAAAGAACCGGAGACTTCCCTTACGGAGGATGTCGATATGGTGCCCCTGCAGTGCTCTGCAGCGAACTATTATGGAGATTTCATAAACAACGGCACTATCAATTACGGCATCGTGCTCGCCAGCGAACTCGAACTTCTCAACATTGACTTTATCGCTGGACTTGGCAATGCTTCCGCCCTGCCTGTCGGTAAATATAAGGTTTCTTCTAACGGCGAGCCTTGGACGGTGACCGTAGGTAAAATCGGGATTTCAGATGCGGAACCTTCCTGCTATATCCGCTATCAGCAAAGCGGCAATGATTTCTATCCGCAGAGTCTTGCTCCGATAGCAGGCGGTACGATGACCATTTCCTGCGAGGGAGAAGAATATACGATAGAGTTTGATTTTGAGGATGATTTCAATCTCAATGACAAAACTCTTGCTCCTCACCACATCAGAGGTTCGTGGACCGGAAAAATCCCGGAGATAACGGATTATACAAAAAAATAGAATATGAATAAGACTTTGTTCATCCTGCCCGTTCTGGGCATTATGCTCGCCGCCTGCAGCAAGCAGGAGACGGCTCCAGCAGTGAAGACCATTTCTTTCGACAGCCACACTTTCAAGGAGGGAAAGCACAACAATTCTCCTGTGGCCAACGGAGATTCCACATATACCGAGTTCGGGGCTACTTTTTCCATCAACTACTACTATTCTTATCTTTCCGGTATAATGCTTTCCGATGACGGTGTGAAACCGGACCTTGAAGGAGAGTATATAGGTTATGATGAGAATACCAGAGGAGTAATCAACGTGTCTCTTACCGGAAACAAGGAGTCCGACGCTAAAATCCTTAAAGGAGCCAACAATACGGCCAGCTATTCTGTCTGGTTCTATGAATCGTATATGCGCAAGGATTATCATCCGGCAGTGGTGTTTGAAGACGGGGTGTCCCATAAGGTTAAGTCCCTGTATGTCAACAACACTGCATGCAACTGGCAGCGTATGCATATTGGCTTGTATAGCAGGCCGGGATTTGTAGAAGGTGATTATCTGGATATTACGTTTACAGGATACGACCTTGACGGGAAAGAGACCGGTCATGTGACGGTGTCCCTTGGTGACTATCGCAACGGAAAGAAGTTCATCATGGAAGATTGGACCAAAGTCGATCTTTCTTCTCTTGGTGAAATTCACGAACTTCGTATGACCGCCTCCGCTTCAGAGGCATTCATCACCAATCACAGCTACGGCACACAGGATGCATTCTCCTTTGCCGCATGTGTAGATGAAATCGAATTTGATATTTCTGAAGAATAATCTTACAATTGATTATTTTTGATACTAATATATTCGGAATTCTTTAAATAAGGGTTCCGGATATTTCTTTAAATGGTATTTTTTGTATATTTGGCAGACTATTACAGTATGTATTTATGCATAGATTCGAAATTGTGTCTAAAAAGATGCTCACGCCGAACATTTCCCGGATGAGCGTGAGTGCACCGCTGCTCGCTTCTGCTGCTGAGCCAGGACAGTTCCTGATGGTGCGCGCCAATGAGAAGGGTGAGCGTATTCCATTGACAATCAGCGATTACGATAAGGATAAGGGGACGATTACTATCGTTACTCAAAGCATTGGAGCATCCAGCATTGATATCAATGCCATGGAAGAGGGGGAGTGTTTTGCAGACGTGGTCGGACCTCTGGGAGTTCCGTCGGAGTTCGTGAATATGGACAATTCCGAGTTGTCTTCCATGCGATATGTTTTTATAGCCGGAGGTGTGGGTGCCGCGCCGGTGTATCCTCAGGCCAAATGGCTTCACGAGAGAGGCGTGGCCGTGGATGTCATTATTGGAGCCAAAACAGCAGATTTGCTGATATATAAAGAAGAAATGTCAGAAGTGTGTGACAATCTTTTCATCTGCACTGATGACGGCTCGGAAGGATTCCATGGCATGGTCACGGGGCTGCTTGAGAAATTGGTTGCGGAAGGGCACCAATATTCCAGGGCTGTGGCCATAGGACCTATGATAATGATGAAATTCACCACCCTTACTGCAAAAAAACTTGGACTTCCCATTACGGTGAGCCTGAACACCCTGATGGTGGATGGCACCGGAATGTGCGGTGCCTGTCGTGTGACTGTCGGCGGGAAAACCCGTTTCGCTTGTGTTGAGGGTCCGGAATTCAATGGCTATGAAGTGGATTTCGACGAGGCGATGCGTCGTCAGGGACAGTACAGGAGTGAAGAAGCGGAAGCTATGGAACATCATCACTGCAGAATAGGGAGGGATAAATAATGGCAAACAGAATACCAAGGGTGCCTGTACGCGAGCAGGATCCGGCCGTCAGGGCTCATAATTTCGATGAGGTTTGTTATGGATACAGTCGTGAAGAAGCTTTGCTTGAGGCTACGCGCTGCTTGAACTGCAAGAATCCTCGTTGTGTATCTGCATGTCCGGTGGGATTGAAAATACCGGTGTTCATTTCGAAACTGGTGGAAAACGATATTCCGGGGGCAGCGGCCGTCATTGCGGAAGACTCTTCTCTGCCGGCTGTGTGCGGTCGTGTGTGCCCGCAGGAAACTCAGTGTGAGGGCAGTTGTATTCTTGGAGTGAAGGGTGAACCGGTAGCTATAGGCAAGCTTGAGAGGTTTGTGGCCGACTATTCCCGTTCTCATCCGGAAGAGATTCGCCCTGAAGCCGTGCAGGAAAGGAAGCAAAGTGCCGCTAAGGTTGCGGTAATCGGCTCCGGCCCGGCAGGGTTGGCTTGTGCCGCTGATTTGGCAAAATGGGGATATGACGTCACTATTTTTGAGGCTTTGCACAAGGCTGGCGGAGTATTGGAATATGGCATTCCTGAGTTCAGACTCCCGAAAGAAAAAGTTCTTAGAGGCGAGATAGAGGATGTGCTGAAACTTGGAGTGAAGATTGAAACGGATGTCGTGGTGGGAAGGACTGTTACAGTGGATTCTCTGCTTGATCGGCAAGGATTCGCCGCCGTGTTCATCGGGACCGGTGCGGGACTTCCAAAGTTTATGAACATACCCGGAGAGAATCTGTGCGGGGTGTTCTCTGCCAACGAGTTCCTGACACGCAACAATCTTATGTGCGCATATCGCGAAGACTACATGACTCCTATCCATATCGGCAGGAAAGTGTGTGTGGTGGGTGGAGGCAATGTGGCCATGGATGCAGCCAGAACGGCACTGCGTCTTGGGGCTGAAGTGCATGTTGTTTACCGACGCACGGAGGCGGAACTTCCGGCCAGAAAAGAAGAGGTCCATCATGCAATGCAGGAAGGCATTATTTTCGACATGCTTACCAACCCGGAGGAAATTATCGGCAACGAGAAGGGATGGGTTTCAGCAATGAAGTGTATAAAAATGGAGCTTGGAGAGCCTGATGCCAGCGGAAGACGCAGTCCGGTGCCGGTGGAAGGGTCAGAGTTTGAGATAGAGACAGACACTGTAATCATGGCACTTGGTACAACATCCAACCCGCTGATAGCCAGGACCACAGCAGGTCTTGAGACTACGCGTAGGGGAGGAATTGTCGCCGATGAGACAGGAGAGACATCGCGGCCGGGCGTTTTTGCCGGAGGTGATGCCGTTACCGGAGCTGCAACTGTAATTCTGGCCATGGGAGCCGGACGAACTGCGGCCAAAGCGATAGATAATTACATTAAAAACCACATAAAATGAAATTGAATGCTTCTTCTCTGGCGGAACTTCGCACCTGGAAGTTTTGGAAGGATATCTTGACAATTCTTATTGCAATGTCCATTGCGGCTGCGGCTGTATATTATTTCCTTATGCCGAGTAAACTGGTGGTAGGAAGCATTACAGGCTTATCCATCGTGATAAGCGGAATTTTCGAAAAGATGGGCATAATCGTCAAGGTGTCAGTGGTGGTATTCACCATCAATGCTATACTCCTTGTCATGGCTTATATCTTGATAGGCAAGGAATTCGGACTCAAAACCGCCATAGCGGCACTCGTTCTGGCCCCTCTTATCGATATGTGGGAAGCAATATGTCCTTATGAAAAAATCCTCGAACCTGGTTCCACCTCCGTAATGGGCGACGTCTGGTTTGATCTTATATGTTTTATTCTTATCCTCAGTGCGTCTCAGGCAATACTTTTCCGTATCAACGCTTCTACCGGAGGACTGGATATTCTTGCGAAGATAGTCAACAAATATCTGCATTTCGATATCGGAACGTCGGTTACCATTGCCGGAATTGTGATATGCTGTACGGCATTTGCCATCAATCCTTTCCGTCTGGTAGTCATAGGCTTGATAGGTACTTGGATGAACGGCATGATAGTGGATTACTTCATGATGAGTCTGAACAAGCGCAAGAGAGTGTGCATCATCTCAGCGGAGTATGAGCGTATCCGGGACCATATCATCAATACGATTGTGCGCGGGTGCAGCCTTTACGAAGTGACCGGCGGATATTCCGGACAGAAGACTATGGAGATTCAGAGTCTTCTTACAAATGATGAATTCTGTAACTTGATGGCATGGATTCGTGAGAATGACATAAAAGCCTTCATCACTGCCGGTAATGTAAGCGAAGTCTACGGACTTTGGAGCGAACATAAACGTCAGCGCAAACTCAGCAGCCGCAGTAAATCCGGGAGATAGAATAATCCCGAAAAACTGCTATCTTTGTAAGATATTATGGATGAAATTCTAAAAGATCTTACAAATAAAGAATATGACAGCGGTTTCGTTACCGATGTAGAGCAGGAGTATGTGCCTAAAGGTCTGAATGAAGACATTATACGGCTTATCTCCGCCAAGAAGGACGAGCCGCAGTGGCTGCTTGATTTCCGCCTTGACGCCTTCCGCAAATGGCAGAAGATGACCCCTCCTCAATGGGGACATCTGAAGATGCCTGCAATAGATTTCCAGGATATTATATATTATGCCGCTCCCAAGCGGGACGAAGATCGCCCTACGGAGATAGATCCCGCCCTGATGGAGACATTTGACAAGCTTGGAATCCCTATTCACGAGAGGGAGGTGCTTGCGGGCGTGAAGTCATCGAGAGAGGTGGCTGTGGATGCGGTGTTTGATTCCGTGAGCGTGAAGACGACCTTCAGCAAGGCCCTGGCGGAAAAGGGTATAATTTTCTGCTCGTTTTCCGAGGCTGTCCACGAGTATCCGGACCTTGTGCGCAAGTACCTTGCTACAGTGGTTCCGGTGTCGGACAATTTCTACGCCGCCCTTAATTCCGCGGTCTTCTCCGACGGTTCTTTCTGCTACATCCCAAAAGGCGTGAAGTGCCCTATGGAACTGTCAAGTTATTTCCGTATCAATGCCGGGGGTACCGGACAGTTCGAGCGCACTCTGATAGTGGCCGATGAAGGAGCGCAGGTGAGCTATATGGAGGGATGCACCGCGCCGATGCGTGATGAGCACCAGCTCCATGCCGCCGTAGTGGAGATAATAGTGGAGAAAGATGCCGACGTCAAATACAGTACGGTGCAGAATTGGTATCCTGGTGATGCCCAGGGGCGTGGCGGTATATTGAACCTTGTCACCAAAAGAGGGCTCTGCAAGGGTAGCGGTTCTCATCTGAGCTGGACTCAGGTGGAGACGGGATCGGCCATTACATGGAAATATCCAAGCACCATTCTTAAGGGAGACTATTCTTCTTCCGAGTTCTACAGTGTGGCGATGACCAACAATTTCCAGCAGGCGGATACCGGCACCAAGATGATACACCTCGGGAAGGGAACCAAGAGCCGGATTGTGTCTAAGGGAATATCTGCCGGACGCAGTGAGAACAGCTATCGCGGACTGGTGCATATTGCTCCGACGGCGGAAGGGGCAAGGAATTATTCCCAGTGTGACTCTCTTCTGATAGGCGATAAATGCGGAGCGCATACATTTCCGCTGATTCGCAACCGCTGTGCTTCAGGAATTGTGGAACATGAGGCCACAACCTCCAAAATCAGCGAAGATCAGCTTTTCTATTGTACCCAGAGAGGTATTTCCCAGGAAGATGCCGTGGGTCTTATTGTCGGGGGGTATGCCAAGGAAGTTATCGCCCGTCTTCCTATGGAGTTCGCGGTAGAGGCAGGCAAACTCCTGTCAGTGTCACTTGAAGGAGCGGTAGGTTAGAATATGGAATGGATTAATTATACGCTTTTTACCATAGGTCATGACACTCCGGTACTTTTGATAGACCTTATCACCTCGGTACTGGGGTTGAGCTGTGTGTTTCTTGCCGGACGCAAGTCTGCCGTCAATTTCTGGGTAGGGTACTTGTACAGCGCGGCCTTGTTCCTGATGTTCTGGAACAAAAGTCTGTATGCGAGTCTTCTTCTTCAGCCGGTATCGCTGATAATCAATATGGTAGGCCATTACAGATGGACGCATCCCCGGGAGGGGGAGCAGAGCAGCACTGACGCATCCGCACTCAAGGTAAGCGCCCTTTCATGGGCTGGACGCGGATTGTGCGTGCTGTCTGTAGTACTTGTGAGCGCGTTGTGGGGATGGACGCTTGATAAGCTGTTCCCTTCTGACCCGCACCCGTATCTTGATACGCTTGTGACCGTGCTGATTCTTGTGGCTCAGCTGTTGAGCGCTTTGAAAAAATGGGATTGCTGGATAGCCTGGATACTTGTGAATATTGCCCAACTTGCACTGCATCTGTCTGTGGGACACGTGTTTATGCCAGTTGTATGTACATTATATCTTGCCAATGCGATATGGTCGCTGGTAAGTTGGACCAAATCTATCAAGAAAGGAGAATAATATGAATGATATATTGCTTGAGATAAATAACCTCCATGCAAATGTAGAGGGGAAGGAGATCCTCAAAGGGTTGGACCTTACCATACGAAGAGGTGAAGTACATGCCGTCATGGGACCTAACGGTGCCGGAAAAAGTACTCTCGGCGCGGTTCTTACCGGGAGGCCGGGATATGAGGTTACTGAAGGTTCTGTCACTTATGACGGAAAGGATCTGCTCTCCATGAAGCCTGAAGAGCGGTCTTGGGCCGGGCTGTTCCTGAGTTTCCAGTATCCTGTGGAAATTCCGGGGGTCAGTATTACCAACTTTATGAAAGCTGCCGTGAATGCCCGGAGAAAGGCTCATGGACTTGAAGAACTCAAGCCTGCCGAGTACATCAAACTCCTTAAGGAGAAGATGGCCTTTGTGCAGATGAAAAACGAATTTGCCAAAAGAGAGGTCAATGTCGGATTTTCCGGAGGCGAGAAAAAGCGCAACGAAATATTCCAGATGGCGATGCTTGAGCCTACGCTAAGTATCCTTGACGAGACTGATTCCGGATTGGATGTGGATGCTTTGAGGATCGTGGCTGAGGGAGTCAATGCTCTTCGCACTCCGCAGACTTCCGCCATAGTCATCACCCACTACAAACGTTTGCTGGACTATATAGTTCCGGATATAGTACATGTGCTCAAGGATGGACGCATAGTGAAGACTGCCGGTCGTGAACTTGTGGACATTATTGAAGAAAAAGGCTACGAAGGAATAGATCTTTAGGTTATGGACAAGGTGTTTGTAATAGGAAGGGATTCGTTTCCGGAACTTGTCAGGCTTTCTTCTGGCGAGGAGTTTCGGGCGGTCTTCGTGGTCCTGCCGGGAACAAGCGGAAAATATGCTCTTGAAATAGATATTGACGGTCAGGATTGCGTGGTGGATATCGCAGGTCTTTATATCTGCTCCGGAAAAGACAGTGTGGAACTTGACGTAAATCTCAGGCACAACAGTCCGGGAAGCACATCCAGGCAACAATTTCTCGGAGTTGTGGGCGGCGAGGCCAAAGCGGTGTTTGACGGCCTCGTGTATGTGGCTCCTGGAGCGATGAGAACGAAGGCATATCAGGAAAACAGAAGTATCCTTCTTGATTCCTCTACTTTTGTGGAATCCCGTCCGCAACTTGAAATATATGCCGATGATGTGGAATGCTCACACGGATGCACGTCCGGATATCTGGCGCCTGACGAACTGTTCTATCTTCGCTCCAGAGGAATTCCGGAGGATGAAGCCCGCCGTTTGCAGAAAATAGCATTCCTTTCACCGGTACTGAAACGTGTTCCGGCAGAATTGGCAGAAGAAATCTATGACAGTATATCCTGATGTAAAGGTCAATCTCGGCCTGAGTGTGCTTCGTAAGCGGAATGACGGTTTCCATGATTTGGAGACTTTGTTTGTGCCGTGCGATGCTTTTCATGATGAGCTGGAGATAGAGCCGGCAGCAGACGGAGTTGAGGAGTTCATACTTGAAGGTGGAAGCTGGAATCCGAGGGAGGATTTGACATTTCGTGCATATCTT
>HF986348.1:31378-35084 GCA_000432655.1 Bacteroides sp. CAG:1060 | reverse complement strand
TGGTTCGGCCGATGCAGCGTATGCCGTGAAGGCTCTCTCGGAAATATTTGATTTGGGGTTGACAGATGCGGACCTGGCATCGCGCGTATCCGTGTTGGGAGCTGACTGTGCGTTCTTTATATATGACAGGCCGATGCTGGGAGAGGGGAAAGGTGAAATTCTGACGCCATACGATATTGACCTTTCAGGGTATGAGATCAGAGTGGAGATACCGCTCGGTTGTGCCGTGAGTACCCGTGAGGCGTATTCGACAGTGTTGACCCGTGAGGCCCATCCTGAACTGGGCAGAATGTCTCTCAGGGAGGCGTTGTCCAGACCGGTGGAGCAGTGGCGTGATTGCCTGGTCAATGATTTTGAGCATTCGGTGTTTCCTTTGCATCCGGAGATAGATGCGCTCAAAAGGTCTTTCTACGACAAGGGGGCGGTATATGCTTCCATGTCCGGCTCGGGAGCGGCGGTGTTCGGGTTGTTCAGACGCAAATAATTGAAATACAAGTATAGTGGATACGGTCCGGAATAGTCGGAATACTGTTTCCGAGGGCAGCAGGAGGATAGCTCGCAATACTCTTCTGCTCTATGTCCGTATGCTGGTGCTGATGTTTGTGGGTCTGTTTACCTCACGGGTGGTGCTCGCAGCTCTTGGGGAAACGGATTATGGAGTGTACAATGCCGTCGGAGGCATGGTTACGGTATTCACTTTTGTAACCACATCCATTTCCGCTGCCATCAGCCGCTATCTTGCGTTTGAAATCGGGCGTGGCGGTGATTCTCAGAGGCTGCGGAAGGTGTTCTCTGCGGGGATAGCAGTGCAGTTGGCTTTTGCCATGATACTCATACTGCTTGCAGAGACGCTCGGACAATGGTTCCTGCATTCGCGGATGAATATACCATTGGGAAGGGAAGGCGCTGCGGAGGTCGTGCTTCAGTGTTCTTTGGCCGCTTTGGTGATTCAACTGCTCTCGGTGCCATACAATGCTGCCATCATTGCTCACGAGAAGATGTCGGCGTTCGCCGTTATCAGTTTTTTGGAGGCCGGCTTGAAGCTTTCCGTAGCGCTTGTGGTGAAATATGCGATGTGCGACAAGTTGATTCTTTATGCCGTACTTGTGGCTGCAGTATCTTTGCTGGTGAGGATGAGCTATGGGCTGTATTGCAGGAAGCGGTTCCCGGAGAGCCGGGGAAGACTCCTTTTGGAGCCTGCTTTGGCAAAGGAGATGCTCGCATTTTCGGGGTGGAATTTCTTTGGTTCCAGTGCGTATGTCCTGAACACTCAGGGTGTTACTGTGCTGGTGAATGTTTTCTTCGGGGTGGCTCTGAATGCTGCCCGCGGCGTGGCTATGCAGATAGAGAATATAGCCAAGCAGTTTGTGTCGAGTTTCCTTACGGCCATTAATCCGCAGATTACCAAGACCTGGGCTGCCGGAGACAGACAGGGGTGTTTCTCTCTGGTGTTCAAGGCTGTCAAATTCTCATATCTTGGAGTTCTGGTATTGTTGATGCCGCTGCTTTTTGAAGCGGAGACTGTGCTTGGATTGTGGCTGACCGCTGTACCTGCGCACAGCGCTGCTTTCGTGAGACTTGCCTTGGTGGCCTTGCTGGTGGATATGTTCGGCAATCCGCTGCTTACGTTGATGCTTGCTACCGGTAAGGTCAAGAATTATTATATTGTGACAGGGCTTGTCTCATATCTCTGCCTTCCTTTGGTGTGGCTTGCTTTCAGACTTGGCGCTTCGGTCGAGTGGTCGTATGTCGGGTTTATTGCAGTCTATACTGTAGTGCTGGCGTTGAAATTCCTTTTTGTAAGAGAAGAGACAGCTCTTCCTGTCCGGAAGTTTTTCCGGGAAGTGGGATTCCCGTTGCTGGCGCTGACAGTGCTGTCGGCATTGTTGCCGGCTTTGATTTATATGTCTCTTCCTCAGGGGTTTGTGCGTCTGATACTGGTGTGCGTACTGTCCTGGGCGGGTATGTCGGCCCTGGCTTGCATAATGGTGTTTACCCCCGGAGAAAGGGCTTTTGTCACCCGAAAAGTGGGCCGCAGCCGGGTGCCTTTGCGGTGGGCTTTGGAGGATAACTATTATGAAGCATTCGGCCGCAGGCCGGAATTGAAGAGTCCGAAGCGTTATACGGAGAAAATTCAGAAGAGCATCCTCTCGGAGCGAAACCCTCTTTATCATAAGCTTGTGGACAAAGCCGCGGTCAAAGAATATGTAGCTTCCGTAATCGGAGAGGAATATGTAGTCCCTACTCTCGGAGTATGGAACCGGGTTGAGGACATTGACTGGGATGCCCTGCCTGACAGGTTTGTTCTGAAATGCACTCATGACAGCGGAAGCGCTGTGATTTGTCGTGACAAGGCGTCTTTTGACCGCATGTCGGCATGCCGTCATTTGGATGGCTGTATGAAGAGAGATTATTGGAAGACTTCCAGGGAATGGGCATATAAAGGACTGAAGCACAGAGTGATAGCGGAGCCTTATCTGCCGGATTTGGCTTCTGCCGCCGTTTCCGAAGAAGTGTCTGACTATAAGTTTTTCTGCTTTGGCGGCAAGCCGGAGGTGATGTTCGTAGCGACGGACAGAAACAGTCCTGGACAGGAGACCAAGTTCGACTTCTTTGATATGTCATACAGACATCTTGATATACGTAACGGACATCCCAATGCGCTTTCGGAGCCCGGACGTCCGGACAATTTCGAATTGATGAAGGCTCTTGCCGCGAAACTTTCCGCCGGCATACCTCAGGTCCGCGTGGACTTTTATGAGATTGGCGGGAAGGTGTATTTCGGCGAATATACGTTCTATCATTGGCGCGGACTTGTGCCGTTTGAGCCTGACAAGTGGGATTTTAAATTGGGCGAGCTATGGAAAGAGTAGTTATATATACCTGTATAATAGGTGGTTATGATGAGCTTAGGCAGCCGCTTATGCCGTGCCCCGATGTTGATTATATTTGTTTTGTGGGCCCGGGGGAGAAGACATCTGACAGGATTGGCGTATGGCAGATAAGGGAGCTTGCAGTCGGTGACATCCCTTCCGGTTCGGGCAAAGGCAGGAAAGGTCTTGATGCCGCTCTGCTTTCCAGATATCCCAAGATGCACCCTCATGTGCTGCTCCCGGAATATGACGCAAGTCTTTGGATAGACGGGAATATTGAACTCAGGGACAGGACTGTTTGCAAAGCCTTGAGCACAAAACTTGCTGCCGGGGTGAAATATAGCGGGGTCGCCCACCCGACGCGCTCCAATGTCTATGAGGAAGCGGTGATGTGCCGGAATATGGGATATATAAGCTGGTGGAAGCTTGCCCGCGTACTGCTTTTCCTGGCTACTCATGGCGAGAAACGAAGTGGCGGCGCTCTTATGGAGAACAATATTATATTCCGGCGTCACAATGATCCCGATATAGTGCGTCTGGATGAATTGTGGTGGGATAAGGTTATGACTTTGTGCCGTCGGGACCAACTTTCCTTTATGTGGTGCCTGCGGAAGTGCGGTATTCCCCGCGATTATCTGCTTCCTCGGGGACAGAATACCCGCAACCATCCGGGATTCCGTTATCTTAAGCATGAGTAACGGATTATTTGTCAGGGTATTTGCTACATCACAAATATTTACTAACTTTGCACCCTGTCCCTCGGGTAGGGATAGATTAAGTTTTATTTATTAACAAACAGATTCACAATGGCTGTTAAAATTCGTTTACAGCGC
>HF986348.1:20978-31293 GCA_000432655.1 Bacteroides sp. CAG:1060 | reverse complement strand
ACGGTCGTTACATCGAGCAGATCGGCTCTTACAACCCTAACACCAACCCTGCAACTATCGTTCTCAATTTTGAGCGCGCTCTTGCTTGGGTAAAAGTAGGTGCTGAGCAGACTCTTACCGCTCGTCGTATCCTTTCTTATGAAGGAGTTCTTCTTCGTCATCATCTTGATGGTGGCGTAGCCAAGGGAGCTCTTACTCAGGCAGAGGCCGATAAGAAGTGGAATGACTGGAAGGCTGAGCGCGATGCCAAGATCGAAGCTAAGAAGACTACCCTCAAGAACAACGCCATCGAGGCCAAGAAGGCTGCCAAGGCTGAGGAAGTCAAGGTAAATGAGGCTCGTGCAGAAGCCATCGCCAAGAAGGCGGCTGAGCTCGCTGCAAAGCAGGCTGAAGAGGCTGCTGCCGCTGAGGCTCCTGCTGAAGAGACTGAAGCTCCTGCTGAGGCATAATGCTTCAGATAGCCAAGATTCTCAAGTCCAACGGTGTTGATGGACACGTTCTTTTAGGAGTCCGTGACATCGCTCCGGGGCAGATTGACATCAAGGAACCCTTGTTCATCGTTTTCGATGGACTTGAGGTTCCTTTCTTTATTGAAGAACTGGTTCCGAAAGGACTCTCGAAAGCCATTGTCAAGTTCGATGGTGTGGACAGTTTCCAGGATTCCGAGGAACTTGTGGGACGAGAAGTCTTCATGGATGCCGAGTTTGAGGATGAAGATGAAGAAGACTTTACCGGGTGGACCGTGCTGGACAAGGGCCACTTTGTGGGCGAGATTACCGGAATGGAACCGATACCCGGCAATCTTTGTGTCTATATAGGGGATTTGCTTGTGCCTCTCCACGAAGATTTCATAATATCTTGTGATCCCGAGAAGCAAATTCTGAATCTGGATATTCCTGAAGGACTTGTCCGATAATAGAATAATACCAAATTTACATACTGATGAAATCATTTAAAGTATTGGCGCTGTGTGCCGCCGTTATCTGTTCTCTTGTATCTTGCTCATCGGGCAAGAAAGAGTATCGCAATTATTTCAAGGAACTTGGCTATTCTCAGGAAGAGATTGATGCCAAGATTCAGGCCGCTTTCCATGAAGTGTTCGAGAGCGAACGCCGTGCCTACCATGAAGTGGGGGACGATATGGCTTATGTGGCTGATGTCAAGAATAGGGACGTGCGCACGGAGGGTCAGTCATACGGTATGATGGTGGCTGTCCAGATGGACAAGCAGGATATGTTTGATAGAATCTGGACATGGACCAAGACATATATGGAGCATAAGGAAGGACCTATGAAGGGGTTTTTCGCCTGGCATTGCCGTTATGACGGAACGCATATCGATGAAGGGTCCGCGAGCGACGGAGAGTTCTATTTCGTGACCGACCTTCTTCTTGCATCCCGCCGTTGGGGAAATGAAGGCAAGATTAATTATCTTGCTGATGCCCAGAGCCTTCTGAACACCATGTTCTCAAAAGACGGAAGCGATGGCGTGACCGGTATCATCAATATGGACTACAAGCTCATCAACTTCTGTCCGGATACGGTGTCCAACCGCTGGACGGATCCTTCTTATCATATTCCTGCGTTCTTTGAGGTGTGGGCAGAGTCCGCACAGGACGGACGTGCCGACCTCTACCGTGAAATCGCAGCCAATTCAAGGCAGTTTCTCCACAAGGCCTGCGATGAAAAGACAGGAATAAACGCAGATCAGACCACTTTTGACGGAAAGCCGATCACACGCAGTTTCGGTCAGTACAGTTTTGTGTCACAATTCTGGTATGATTCGTGGCGCGTGCCTATGAACATCACCCTTGATTATAATTGGTCCGGGGCGGATAAAGAGTGGCAGAGCGAATATGCCGACAAGTTCCAGCGCACCATGGCGAGCTATGGCATTGAGAAATTCCCTGATCAGTTCAATCTGGACGGAGGTGCTCCGCGGACAATTATGGGTGCCGGCGGATATCGTACGCTGAGACATTCCATCGGACTTGTCGCTACCACTGCCGCTGCTTCCATGATGACTGACAATGAATACAGCAAGGACCTTGTCCGTCATCTCTGGAGCATGAAGCTTGAGCCGTATGAGGATGGTTATTACGATGTTTATTACGACGGACTTCTGTATATTTTCTCCCTGCTTCATCTGAGTGGAAATTATAGAATGGACTGGTAGGTTTTAGTCATGAGCGCTCATCCGGCAGTCAGCATAGTCATTGTCTGCATGAACAGACTTGACAACCTGTATCCCTGTCTTCGCGGGATAGAGAAGTGCTGCTCCGGCGAATTTGAGACTCTGGTAGTCGCTTATCAGTTTGACGAATCTGCTTTTGCCCGTGTGAAGGAGGACTTCCCACGGGTAAAATTCATTTCAAGTTCATCTACGAGAGGTTTCTCTGAGAACAACAATCTTGCTCTGAAGCAGGCGGAAGGGGAGTATTGCTTTGTCTTGAACGATGACACGTTGATCAGCGAGGATGTGATAGGACATCTTGTACGGGATTTTGAAGTTTTGCCTGAAGACGCGGCTATAGTAAGTCCACGAATTGACAATTCAGACGGCACTCTTCAGTTGTGCGGTCGTCCGGCCTATCCGGCGTACAAGTATTTGCTTCAGCAGTGGCATCTTTATCGTGAGCCCAATGATGACACTGCGGGCCGCATCCATAGTTTTGAATGTGAGGGCAGAAGACTTTTCCGTACATCCAACATTACAGGGGCGGCATTTATGATAAAGACTGCGGTGTTCCGGGAACTTGGCTGGTTTGACGAGAGGTTTTTCTTTACCCCGGAGGACATAGCCTTGTCAACCGTGGCCGGCGAGAAAGGATATTCAGTGTATGTGGATGCAGACACGTCATTGATACATAAATGGAAGACTACGGCCTCCCGTCTTGCTCCTGCTGTGAGACCGGCTGCGGTCAAGGGATCACTGATGTTTTTTGGCCGCAAATCTTCTTTTCAGCGCTTTTTCCTGAGCTTTGGTGTATGGCTGGCAGAAAGCGCCAAAAGATACAAGGCATTTTTCCGGATGAAACTTCGCCCTACCGAAGAGAACAGGCAGAAACATCTGGTGTTCAAGAATATAACGGACGCTATCTTCTCCGGAAAGACTCCAAAGGAACTTTTCGTACAATACAGGGAGGGTTTATGATGGGGGAAGTGCTGGTAATAGTCGTTACATGGAATGCCATGACATGGCTCGAGCGTTGTCTTGGAAGCGTTCGGGGGTCGTCCGTGAAAGCCGATATTATGGTTGTGGACAATTGTTCCACTGACGGGACACAGGAATATGTGCGCAGAGCTTTCCCCGATGCTGTTTTTGTGCAGAATGATTCAAATGCCGGATTCGGCGCGGCCAACAATATCGGTATCAAATATGCGCTCAGCCATGGATACAGGTATGTTTATCTGCTCAATCAGGATGCCTGGGTGGATAAGGACTGCATCGGTTCCATGATTGCTTCCTTGGGAAACGGCTATGGGCTGTTAAGCCCTGTGCAAACTGATGCCCGGGGTAATCTTGACAGAAATTTCGAGAGGAGATGCGGGAAGTTTCTGGCGCGGCACAATGATTCCCCGGTAGTGAGGGTTCCTTTTGTCATGGCTGCGCACTGGTTGGTCCCGACTCAGACATTTCGTATTGTCGGAGGGTTTTCGCCAGTGTTTACCCAATATGGGGAAGATGATAATTTTATTGACCGTCTCCATTATCATGGACTGAAGTGTGGTGTTGTGCGCACGGCAACGGCTGTTCACGACAGGTTGGACCGACCGTCATCGAAAGAAAGGCGTATGCGACTTAAGTGCGTCTCGGTCGTCGTGAAATTGTCAAATCCGTCCGCTTGCTTTACGGGTCAATGCCTGATACTTCCTTTCAGGCTTCTCGGAATGTCCGTAAAAAATAGGTCCTGGGTGCCTCTGAGATTTTTTAGTGAGCTTTCAGGCATGATTCCTGTCTTAAAAAAGACTCGGGAGGAATCCAAAACTTCCGGAGCGTTTATCTTCTAAAAACTAAAGAGATATTAGCGATTCGGAGTGCATTTGGTATTTGGAATAAAAAGAATGAAACGACCGTTTTCGACAAGATTCCCAAAAGGTTGTATATTCGCGTTCGGAAAATTATTAAACCACTAATATCAATTTTTATGAACATTATCACAAAATCAGTTCTTGTCGCCTCCTGCGCAGCTCTGCTTGTCAGTGTACAGGCTAATGCCCAGGGAGTCAACAAGCCGGTCAGATCAATTTCTGACACAAGCCTTGACTGCTATTTCGCCCCTTGCTCCGGTGAATTTGCAACTCCGGATGCTGAAGGTTTCATTCGTCGCTGGTCTCTTCTTGAGCCTATTGACAAGAAGGAGCCTATGACCGATGAGCAGAAAAACGCTGCAGGATTCCGCAGAGGAAATGTGTTCCCAAATACACTTTTCACCGATTCTTATCTTCGCGACCACTTCGGAAGAGAGTATTTCAAGGATCAGATGACCATCGTACCTAAGGATGGACAGAAGGTAAAGGTAGGCAAGAAAAAACTTGCTTGGCACTGCTTCGACAGTGAGCTTTACAACATCAAGTTGTTCCGTCTTGCCAGCAACCTCAAGACAGACGTTTACGGAGTTCTTTTCTGGGCTGTTACCGTGGTTAACTGCGACGAGGACATTGAGAATGTGAGACTTTCAGTAGGCTCCAACTCATCTTCAATGTGGTGGCTCAATGGCGAAGAGGTATTGCTTCTCTCCGGTGACAGACGTATGGTACAGGATGACGCCGCATCAAAGCGTCTTACCCTCAAGAAGGGCAAGAACGTTCTTCGTGGTGCCATTATCAACGGTCCTGGTATGAGTGACTTCTGCGTACGTTTCGTGGATGAGAACGGACAGCCTGTTAAGAACATTACCATTAGCAACCAATAAAATGTCTGTGAATATGAACAAGACCATATATGCTGCTGCAGTTGCAGCGCTCGCGTCATTGAGTATTTCCAATAACGCATCTGCCCAGATTGGCAAGCCATTTATTCACGATCCGTCTTCTATCGTAGAGTGCGACGGCAAATATTACACTTTCGGAACCGGTGGCGGCGGACTTATCTCTGCTGACGGTTGGACATGGGAAAGCGGTGCCGTAAGACCTGGCGGCGGTGCAGCTCCGGACGCAATGAAGATCGGTGACCGTTATCTTATCGCTTACAGTGCTACAGGTGGTGGACTTGGTGGCGGACATGCAGGCCGCGTACTTACCATGTGGAACAAGACCCTTGATCCTAATTCTCCTGATTTTGCTTATACTGAGGCTATCGAGGTGGCTCATTCGGAGGTGGATGAAGACTGCGACGCTATCGATGCAGGACTTCTTATGGGACCTGACGGAAGGCTCTGGCTTACATACGGAACATATTTCGGACATATCCGCCAGATAGAGCTTGACCCTGAGACGGGTGCAAGAAAAGCCGGTTCAGAACCTATCAATGTCGCTATTGACTGCGAGGCTTCTACAATGATGTACCGCAATGGCTGGTATTATCTCCTTGGAACCCACGGAACTTGCTGCGACGGTCCTAACTCTACCTATAATATCGTAGTAGGCCGCTCAAAGAACCCTACCGGACCATTCCTTGACAATATGGGCCGTGATATGATGAAGGGTGGCGGAAAGATGCTTATCGCTGCCGGTAACAGAAAAACCGGTGCCGGTCACTTTGGACGTTACCTTGGTACTGAAGAGGGTGTGGATGTGTTCTCCTTCCACTGGGAGGCTGATTTCGACCGCAGCGGTCGTAGCGTACTCGCTGTCCTCCCTCTCCTTTGGGTGAATGACTGGCCGGTAGCAGGAGCTCCTGTAAAGAACGGAACATACGAGATTGAGTCTGTCAGAAGAGGTTATTCTCTCGAGCTTGCTGTAGATTTCGTACGCATGCAGGGTGGAATGCGCGGTTTCTTCCGCGGACAGGACAATCAGCCTGAGGTTATCCTTGAGAACCAGAAACTCGAAGACGTTATCGGTGGATGGCCGGAGGGTAACATCGATATCAGAATCGGTGACTACATGTTCCGTCCTCATCAGAGATGGACTATCACTGAAGTTCCTGAGGCCGGTGGATACCTTACCGCTCCTTACTATAAGATTACAATTGAGGGAACAAACAGAGCTCTTGCAGCTACTGCAGATAAGGAAGTTGTCTCAGTTCCTGAGTACACAGGTGCTCCTGAGCAGCTTTGGAGAATCGAGCAGCTTACTGACGGTACCTATCGTATCATGCCTAAGTCAGATGAGAGCGTATGCCTTATGTCAGTTGCTGACAGCACCCCTTCACTTGGCAAGTTCGACTTCAACAGCGACAACTGCAAGTGGAACTTCTGTGACAGATAACAGTTAGTAGTTTTACATATTTAGTTTCCAATGAAGCCGCCCCAAAAGGACGGCTTCTTTCTTTTTTGAAGTTCGAAGTTCCGCAGCGGCTACTCGCTTTACTGTGCGATGAAACTGTAGATTATGTAGCCTGTCTGCTTGGCCGGGGCGTCTGATTTGGCAGAGAATCTGGAGAGTCTTGCCGCGCGGATAGCGAAAGAACGCAGACACGCATCGTCGGAAGATTCGCTTTCTTCAACCTTGGCTGCAATGACCTTTCCTGCCGGGGTTACGCTGATGATAACTTTGACCTCTCCGCCGCCATTGCATCTGTATGCCGGAATGGGCAGGTGACTTGCTTTCCTGCCTCCCAGATCGTATGATATTACCGACGGTCCTTTGTAATCTGAGGTTTTCTTTTTGTCGTTCTTGTCTGCAGACGGAAGGGCTACTTGTTCCTCGTCAGGTATTTCATAGCCGTTCTGGAGTTCTTTGGCGAGTCTTTCCGCATCTTTATACAGCTGCTCGGCATTGGTGCCTCTGTCATCCTGCAGAGCCGCTCTGTTGACGGCTACGCTTTTTACCTCCGATTGTCCGCCTCCCAGCTCTTCCTGCAGCTTGCGGCTTATGCTTTCTTTCAATTCGGCCTCTTTCTGCAGTCTTTTGGCTTCCGCCTGCATTCGCTCAAGGTCTTCATATTTGGTAAAGTCAAGCACAAAACTGTTCTCTTTCTTGATGGAATACCCCAGTCCAGCAATAAGCAGGACTATAACCACCGCAAGATGTACTATTACGGTGAGATATAGTCCTGCCTTATCTTCTTGTGAAAGCTTTCTCACTTGGCAGCTTTCTTTAGCTCCTTCAGAGACTTTTCAATAGTATTTATAATGATGTCAATGGCTACTTTGTTGTGACCTCCCTGAGGGATTATCACATCCGCGTAGCGCTTGCTCGGCTCAATGAACTGGAGATACATCGGTTTCACCGTTTTGCTGTATCTCTCAATCACCCAGTGAACATCCTTGCCCCTTTCTGTGATGTCCCTCGCCATTACACGCATGAGCCTGTCGTCATCATCTGCATCGACGAACACTTTGATATCCATCTGGTCCCGCAGTTCCTTGCAGGTAAATACAAGAATACCTTCGATGATGATAACATCCGCCGGCTCTACCTTTACGGTCTCCGTCTTGGATCTGCTGCATGAGATGTACGAGTACACAGGCTGTTCTATGCTGTGTCCATTTTTCAAGTCCGCGAGCTGCTTGCTGAGCAACTCCCAGTCTATTGCGTCCGGATGGTCGAAATTGTGGTTTCGTTTCTCTTCGTCCGTCAAATCGCTTGAGTCCTTGTAGTAGGAGTCCTGCGGTATGACAACTACCTTTTCCGCCTTGAGCCTTTCCATGATGGCCTTCACTACGGTGGTTTTTCCCGAACCGGAGCCTCCGGCTATACCGATAACAAGCATATCTCAAATTGATTAGAATTCGCAGTTTTTAGGGGTGCGAGGGAACGGAATCACGTCGCGGATATTGGCCATACCCGTCACAAACAGAAGCAGTCTCTCAAATCCGAGTCCGAATCCGCTGTGCGGGCAGCTTCCGAATCTTCGTGTATCCAGATACCATTCCAGCGTTCTGTGGCTCATGCCTATTTCATCGATTCGAGTCTCAAGCTTCTCAAGGTCTGCCTCTCTTTCTGAGCCTCCGATGATTTCTCCGATTTTCGGGAAGAGCACATCCATGGCGCGGACAGTCTTGCCATCTTCATTCTGTTTCATGTAGAAGGCTTTGATTTCCTTAGGATATCCGGTGAGGATAACCGGTTTGCCGAAATGCTTTTCGACGAGATATCTTTCGTGCTCGCTCTGCAAATCCACGCCCCAGTATACAGGATACTCGAATTGAACTCCGTTTTTGACGGCTTCTTCGAGAATCTTTATTCCTTCCGTGTATTCAAGTCTTACGAACTCTGTGCTGATGACGCTCTTGAGTCTTTCGATGAGCTCGTTGTCGTATCTGTCGTTAAGGAACTGGATATCGTCGTAGCAGTTGTCCAAAGCATATTTTACGAGATGCTTGATGAAGTCCTCCGCCAGATCCATGTTGTCCGTGATGTCATAGAAAGCCATCTCCGGTTCCACCATCCAGAATTCTGCAAGATGTCGAGGTGTGTTGGAGTTTTCTGCTCTGAAGGTAGGGCCGAACGTGTAGATGTCTCCAAGAGCCGTAGCTCCGAGCTCGCCTTCAAGTTGTCCGCTTACCGTAAGGCTGGCCTGCTTGCCGAAAAAGTCCTTGCTGTAGTCCGGGGTGCCTTTTTTGTTTTTAGGCACATTATTGAGGTCGAGAGTGGTGACCTGAAACATCTGTCCCGCTCCTTCGCAGTCCGAGGCGGTTATAAGAGGTGTGTTGAGATAGACGAATCCTTTTTTGTGGAAATACTCGTGTATGGCGTAGGCCATCTGGCTGCGAAGCCTGAGTACGGCACCGAAAGTGTTTGTACGGGGACGCATGTGAGCCACCGTTCTCAAATACTCCAGTGATGTATCCTTTTTCTGAAGAGGATAGCGTACAGGGTCACAAGGGCCGTATAGCGTAATCTCGTCGGCGTGTATTTCCACTGCCTGTCCGCTTCCGACGGACTCTACGAGATTGCCTTTTACGCCGATGCACGCACCGGTGGTTATCTTGGGGAGGATAGTTTCCGTATCCGCGTTCTTGTCAATGACTATCTGGATATTCTTTATTGTTGAGCCATCATTGAGCGCGACAAATACTATTTCTTTGTTGCCTCTTTTGGTTCTTACCCAGCCTTTGGCAAGAACTTCCTGGCCTGCTTTCATGTTGAGCAGGTCCCTTACCTTTGTGCGAAGTATTTCCTTCATAAATTGCTTATCTTTTGAATTTTAAAAAGCAGCCCTCACAAAGGGGGCTGCTTTCGTATATTGCTGCAAAATATTATTCTGCAGGTCTTCTAGCCGAGTACATGATTTTAAGCGCAGAACATCTTCTGAGTTCCTGCTTAACATCACTTACAATACCCATTCTGACATCTTGGTCAGCCCTGATACTTACAGTCATAAACTGGCGGTCTTGCTCACTCTTGGACTCACGCTCAGCCGCGATAAAGTCGCGGATGTCGGTGGTTGTCTTGAAAGAGTCATTCAACTGGATACGTGGTTCAGTACCAAACTGTGCCTGAAGGGCGCGGATAGGGGTACCGATATTGATGTAAGAGTTGAGATCCTTTCTTTCGAGTTTGACTACTTCTGAAGCTTCCGGAACCTTTACGGAAACCTTGTTCTCGGTCTCACGCATCTGGGTGGTCACCATGAAGAAGAACAGGAGCATGAACACGATATCAGGAAGTGAACTTGATGTGATTGCCGGCATTTCTTTTTTGCCGCCTTTCTTGAATTTTGACATATTCTTTTATCTCCTATCTTCTTTTGCCTACATCCTTAGGTTCAGCCTCTGAAATCTGCTGAGGGATAGCTTTCTTTACTATCTCCTGCTTATCTTCGTCGAGGCTCATGAACTTCTTTCCGTAGTTGTTAAGGGAAAAGTCATCACGAATTTCATTGATGGCTTTTACGAGTTCGTTCTGTACGGCGATGTACTGACGATAACTTGTACCACGGTCATTCTGGAGTGAAATAACACCCTTTGAAACCGGATACTGTCCGAATCCTTCAATCTCGGTCATAGGCCTTTCAGGAAGGGTCTCGTCGTTGCGCGGGTTGAGAAGGAACTCCTTAATCTTATCTTTTAGCAGACTGATATCAATGGGCTCACCACCTGCAAAAATCCTATCTGAGGAATTTATTCTTACTACGATGATGTTGCGTCGGTTGATCTTCGTATCCTGCTGCTGATCTTCAGTAGGCATAGGAGGAAGACGACGAGACAGACCTGTCTGTGATCCCATGGTTGTAGTCATGAGGAAGTAGCACAGGAGCAGGAATG
>HF986348.1:17133-20959 GCA_000432655.1 Bacteroides sp. CAG:1060 | reverse complement strand
TGCGATGTCAGCCGTAGAACTTGAGTTGATTGCCGGTGTTTTCTTGCCCATAATTATTTCCTGTTAATGATTGCCAGACGAATTTCGCCGATAATGATAGCCACAACAGCGGCAGCACTTGCGAAGTAGGTCAGGTTGAGAACGGTATCAGTTAATTTGAGCGTTGCGAGCGTATCTGCAGGGGAAACGTTCTCTCTTCCTACGGCAGGGTTGCCAGGAGCGAGAAGGTATGCTACAAATGCGAGCGCAGCAGCTACGACGAGGACAATGCCGACCTTGACAAGGGACTTCGGATTGTTCTTCGCCATGAGGACGAGACCGACAAGCACCCAGGAGGCGACTGCGAGTCCGACCATTACATATGCCCAGTAGAAGAGTACGTCCACTGCCTTGCCGTCATTGGTCGTAAAGCCCACGACTGAGCCCCACACCAACAAGCCGACACTGACGAGAATCAGCACGAGCATAAGTATTTTGAAAAACTTATTCAATTTCATATTAAAACGTGTGCAAAATGATTATTTCTTCTCGCTATATTTCGTAAGTACATCGATGAGGGAGATTGATGAATCCTCCATGTCAATGGTAATGGAATCAATCTTGGCAAGGATGTAGTTGTAGAAAATCTGAAGAATCATTGCAACGATCAAACCTGCTACTGTAGTGATCAAAGCGACTTTCATACCACCAGCCACAACGTTAGGTGAGATATCACCGGCAGCCTGGATAGCATCGAAGGCCTGGATCATACCGATAACGGTACCGAGGAATCCGAGAGAAGGTGCGATGGCTATGAAGAGGGCAATCCATGAAAGTCCGTTCTCCATCTCACTCATCTGTACTGAACCATAGGAAACGACAGTCTTTTCTACTACGTCGATACCCTGATCGTAACGGAGAAGACCCTGATAGAAAATGCTTGCAACAGGACCACGAGTCTCGCGGCAAACTTTCTTTGCAGCCTCGATTCCACCGTTCTCAAGAGCCTTCTCAACAGCTGCAACGAGCTTCTTGGTGTTGGTCTTTGAGAATGAGAGGTAAAGAATACGCTCAATAGCAAGAGCAAGACCGATGATCAAGCAGATGATGATGAGGGCCATGAATCCTGGACCACCTTCGATGAACTTGGTCTTGAGTGCCTGGTGAAGAGGAACTTCCTGAGCACCTGCTGTGAGAGCAGCGAGGTCGTTAGCTGGAGCTGCGACTTCAGTTGCTGCAGAAGCGGCCTGCTCGTCCTGAGCAGATACAGTGTTGGCAGAGAAAGCCATTACGCCGGCAACTGCCAAAAACATGAAAAACTTTTTCATAACGAATTTTGATGTTGTATTAGTTGTAATAATATTCGCATATAAAAATCGCTGCAATTTAGTAAAAAAAATCCACATAACAAGGAATTACTTGGATATTTCGCCTTTTAGGTTCTTTGTCAAAAGGTTTTTAATCTTCTCCGGGTCGCTTTCCGTACCCATGAGATGGAAGAGTTTTGCAAGCGCGCTTTCCGTGGTGCTGTCGTATCCGGAGATAACTCCGGCCTCTTTCAAGCTTTGCCCCGTAGCGTATATGTCCATATCAACTTCACCGCACAGGCACTGTGTCACGTTGAGCAGAATCTTACCTTTTGCGGCAGCCTCCTTGATGATCTGCATGAACCAAGGCTTGGATATGGCATTGCCCGAGCCGTACGTCTCAAGTATGACAGCCCTTGTGCCGCTTCCCAGCAATATGTCGCTTACAGCCTGTTCCGTAATGCCCGGATGAATCTTCAGCACGGACACTCGTGTGTCCAGGTTGGTGTTGATGCCAAACGGCTTCTGGTGATCTTTCGGATAGTGGATGAATCCGCTGTTGTATTTGATATTGATGCCGGCTGTGGCGAGAGGCGGATAATTTGGCGAATTGAATGCGTTGAATCCCGTGGCGTTGACCTTGGTGCTTCGGTTGCCTCTGTAAAGGTTGGCGTTGAAGCAGATACATACCTCCGGCACTATCGCGTGGCCTTCGTTGTCTCTGGCGGCGGCAATTTCCACTGCGGATATCAGATTCTCTTTTCCGTCGGTGCGCGGCTTGCCTATCGGAAGCTGGCTTCCGGTGAAAACTACCGGCTTGCGGAGATTGTCGAGCATGAAACTCAATGCCGATGCACTGTACGCCATGGTGTCGGTGCCGTGAAGAATCACAAATCCGTCGTATAAGTCATACTTTTCTTTGATAAGACGGGCGAGCGATTGCCAGAGGGACGGCTCTACGTCAGATGAGTCAATCAGCGGCGAGAAAGAGTAGTGGTCAATCCGAAGCCCGAACTTCCTTAACTCCGGGACTTCTTCAAGCAGGCTGCTGAAGTCAAATGGTACAAGCGCTCCGCTGTCCACATCTTCCTTCATTCCTATAGTACCGCCCGTGTATATCAGCAACACGGCTGATTTGACACTTCCGCTGCGGTCCTTGAATAAATTGAAACTTATCATAAGGCGAACAATTGTTTTGCGTTATATGTGGTTGTCCTTGCTACCTCTTCTTCGGTGATGCCCTTGCGTTCCGCTATGAACCGGCCGATAATCGGAATGCGGGAACTGTCATTTCTGGTGCCTCTGAAAGGTGTGGGCGACAAATACGGGGCATCTGTTTCCAGTACTATCCTGTCAAGCGGGATTCTGGCGATGTCTTCTCCGATTTGCGCCTTGCGGAAAGTGACCACCCCACCTATGCCCACATACCAGTCCCCGAGTTTCTGAAGCCGGCAAAAGGTCTCGTAGCTTCCGCTGAAAGCGTGCATGCTTCCCCTTAGGTGCAGGTGGCGGCAGTCTTCCAGCAGACTGAAAAAATCATCCGTGGCATCGCGAAGGTGGATATTTACCGGCAAATCCCATTCTGAGGCGAGTTCCAGCTGTGTGCGGAGCGCCTCCATCTGTTCTTTGCGGTACTCTTTGCCTTCGTGGTAGTCCAGACCTATCTCTCCCATTGCCACGATTCCTTTGTCGCGGAAAGGCATCATGGCATCTATCTCATCTTTCCAACCGGCATTCACCGAGCCCGGGTACAATCCCAGCATGGGGCGTAATCTGCCGGGATGCTTTTCGACGAGCCTGAACATTCTTTCACGCTCCGTTGAGTCGATGTCCGGCTGAAGTATCATGGATACTCCGGCTTCGATGCTTTTTGATATTATCTCGTCTTCGCATTCCGCGAAGGCTTCGTCCGAGTTATGGGCATGTGTATCTATGTACTCTACCATAGACTGCAAAGTTAATCAAAAATAGCATTGATGAAGCAGCCTCCTATAACATCCCTGCTGATTACCCCGGCGCTTTCCAGCGTCCCTAAAAGGAATGAACATCTCGGGTAGTCAATTCCTGTAAGTTCACACAGGCTGTCACTGTCCGTTCCGCGCTTGTTTTTTATCTCCATGCACAGCCGCATGGCATCGTCGGCGTCCTCTCTTTCTTGAAACATGGCGGCCACTGTGTTTTTGAGGTCTTTTGCTTTACGATATTCGCACCCGGGATATAATTGTGTCACAAGAGACGGCATTGAAACAATGGGGGCCGCTATATTGTCGGCTATGAGCTGATTGCAGCCTTGCGAACGGGGGTCGTCTATTCTTCCGGGGAGCGCGAAAACCATCCTTCCGTAGCTTGACGCCAGTCTTGATGTCATCATTCCTCCGCCCCGGACGCGGGATTCCACCAAAATGGTAGATTGGCACAGGCCCGCAATTATCCGATTGCGTCTCAGAAAATTGCCGGGATACGGAATTGTCCCCGGCGGGTAGTCCGTTATGATGGCGCTCCCTTCGGAAGAGGCGATGCGCTCTGCTGCTGCCAAATGG
>HF986348.1:15694-17044 GCA_000432655.1 Bacteroides sp. CAG:1060 | reverse complement strand
CGCCAGATGAGCGGTGATGTCTATGCCTCTGGCGAGTCCGCTGACGATTGCCGGCGAAAGTCGCGTATGGATTGTTTCCGAGCTGTTGTCCGGCAGGGAAGAGACGATTCTCTGACACCATTCTTTCCCGTATGAAGACATGTCCCGCGTGCCGACCATTGCAAGATAATTGCCCTCTTTGAATATGCTCTCCACCGGGCTGCAGCTCCTTACATACAATAGCAGCGGCGCATCAGGGCATTCTTTGAGCAGGCTCGGATATTGTCTGTCGAAAATGCTGACAAACTGAATCCCTTCTCCGGAGAGTTTCCGGTATTGCTTTTCGGCTTCTTCCAAGGATTGCTCCAGAAATGCTGAGGAAAAACGGCTGTACGGGCCGAACAAATCCTGCTTTCCGGAGCGGCCGAAGGAAAACAGTTCCTCCATAGAGCCGAATCTGTCAATCAATTGGTGTGAAAACTTCGGGTTGTCTCCCAAAGCGGAGTTAAGCGCTATTGCGCCTACAACAGAAAAATTACCTTTGTCCATTCTTCATAATTTAAGTTCCGGACAAAGGTAATCATATTATCTCTAATGTCAATTGCTATATAATCAGCATTGCGTCTCCGTACGGGCCGAACTTGTAGTCCTGCTCCAACGCAACTTCGTATGCGTGCATCACGTTTTTGAATCCTCCGAAAGCCGCTACGGTCATAAGCATAGTGGATTGAGGAAGATGGAAGTTGGAGACGATGGCGTCCGGAATGGAAAACTCATAAGGAGGGAAGATGAATTTGTTGGTCCATGTGTCCAGAGGCCTTACCTCACTTTCCGTAGTCACGTAAGTCTCCAGAGCCCGCATTACCGTCACGCCCACAGCGCAGATTTTATGGCCGGCGCGTTTGGTGGCGTTGATTTCATTGGCGGCTTCCTCTGATATGATTACTCTCTCTCCGTCCATCTTGTGTTTGGACAAATCTTCCACATCCACCGTGCGGAAATGTCCGATACCCATGTGAACAGTTATGAATGTCTTGTCTATATCATTGAGAATCATTCTGTTCATGAGCTCTCTGCTGAAGTGCAGGCCTGCGGCTGGCGCGGATACCGCACCCTCGTTCTTAGCGAAAATGGTCTGGAATTCTTCCGCGTCCCTTTCGTCCGGATTCTCCTTTACCCATTCCGGTACCGGAGTCTTTCCGAGAGCAAAAAGCGCCGCCTTGAATTCGTCGTATGGGCCGTCATAAAGAAAACGCAGAGTCCTTCCTCTGGAAGTGGTGTTGTCTATCACTTCGGCGACCATACTCTCGTCTTCACCGAAATACAGTTTGTTCCCTATGCGGATTTTTCTTGCCGGCTCGACAATCCCAT
>HF986348.1:0-15634 GCA_000432655.1 Bacteroides sp. CAG:1060 | reverse complement strand
GCAGGAATACCATAATGTCCGCACCGGTCTTTTCCTTTTTTCCGAGAAGTTTGGCCGGGAATACCTTGGTGTCGTTGAGTACGAATCTGTCTCGTTTTCCGAAGTATTCTATGATATCTTTGAATCTGCGATGCTCTATTTCCCCGCTGTCCTTATGAAGAACAAGAAGTTTACATTCGTCTCTCCACTGAATCTTGCCGTTTATTTCCGGCATAAGTTCGGTAGCTATTTTCTCTTTGGGGAGATTGAAATTGAACTGTGAAAGTTTCATGTTGCGATACTGTATTTGCAATTACACCTTTATTATACGGTAAAACAATGCAAAAAGTTTCACATTATACTTTGGCCTCTCTGAAAACCTCGATTATTGACGGAAAAGTGTTTTTGAGGAATGGTGGCAGGCTTGATCTTGCAACCCATGCAGCCTTGCTGATATCCTCTTCGGTCTGGGGTGCAAGATTTACCGGGTCGGTATAGAGCATGTCGTACCACCATGTATGTTTGAGGTGCCAGATTTCATTGCGCAGATAGCAGTGATCTGTAATGCAAATCAGATCCCGGAGCTTGAGTTTGTCCACGCCCGTTTCTTCCTGCACCTCCCGGAGCGCTGTCAGCTGGATGTCTTCGCCTTCTTCCCTGTGCCCTTTAGGCAAATCCCAGAGGCCTCCCCGGCGGATAAGCAGGTAGTCGCCACGTTTGTTGGATACCAATCCGCCGGCGGCATCGACTTCCTTGAATTCTGCACATACCCTGCGATACATCCACTCCACATTGTCTGTGGGGATGTAGATTCTGCTGAGAGATTCCGAGGCTTCGAACATATCCACGAGCGTGTGTATGGAGATATGCTCGCCTATGTGAAATTCCACCGAATTGGGGTCTGCAAGAGCTTGTTCGTCCGGTTTGCAGATAATCATGCACCGGTCCTTGAAATATATCTTGTGCATCGGATTTTTACTATCTTTGCAAAGATAAGAAAATACTTGCGTATGACAGCACATTATACCAGCAAACACGGATTGGTGTCAAGACGTCCGGAGGAACTTTACATGGCGTTTTGCGATATGCGGAATTTCTCCCAGTTGGCCTCTGACAAGATAAAATCGGAGAT
This sequence comes from Bacteroides sp. CAG:1060, assembly GCA_000432655.1. GTDB lineage: Bacteria > Bacteroidota > Bacteroidia > Bacteroidales > UBA932 > Cryptobacteroides. The sequence continues at coordinate 14,523 of HF986348.1, read as the reverse complement.
TAAGGCCGATTATGACAGTCTCAGCATAGAAGTCCAGGGGTTTCGCATCGGAGTCAGGATTGATGAAAGACAGCCATACTGTCTTATAAGAGTCATTTCGACAGAGTCTCCCGTGGAGTTTGTTGCCGTGCTGCATTTTGACAATCCGGATGTTCCCGGGAAAACTGATTTCAGCATAGTCCTGGATGCCAACCTCAATTTCATGATGAAATCGATGCTTGGGAGCAAGATTCAGCAGGGGCTGGACAAGGCCGTGGACACATTGGTGGACATCTCGGAAGGCAGGATGCCGAATATGCCCGAAGGCTTCGGAAGATGATTCCGGTATCGATAAGGCTCAATCCTTTCAAGAGGCCTTGGGAAGAAATACCGATTCTCGAGGGTGCTTCTCGCGTACCCTGGTCTCCGCATGCTTATGTGCTTGCGCAGAGACCGTCGTTTACCCTTCAGCCGTTGTTTCACGCCGGGTGCTATTATGTTCAGGACAGTTCCGCCATGTATGTCGGGCATGTGTTCCGCAAGGTTTTGGACTCTTTTCGCCCGGGGGTGAGAGTTCTGGATTTATGTGCGGCTCCAGGGGGGAAAACCACTGATTTGTCAGCGTCCCTTAGGGAAAAGTTCGGGGAAGATTGGACTCTTGTTTCCAATGAAGTCATGAAGGATAGAGTTCGTGTATTGGATGACAACGTGGCCCGATGGGGCGATCCTCGGGTGATAGTCTCCAGTGTGGACCCTTCGGCCTTTTCCGGATTTCCGGGCGTTTTCGATATTATCGTGGCGGATGTTCCCTGCAGCGGAGAGGGGATGTTCCGAAAAGACGCGGAAGCGGAAAGGCAGTGGAGCACGGATCTTGTGGACCTTTGCGCGGCACGTCAGAAGAGGATATTGGCGGACGTGTGGCCCTCGCTAAGGGAAGGCGGTGTGCTCATATACAGTACTTGTACATACGAGGATGCCGAAAATGATGCCAATCTGGAGTGGGCGGCGCAGACGTTGGGAGGGACAATTGTCGAGCCGGAAAACGAATTTTCCGCGTACGGTGTACGTCAGACACGGACCGGGAATTTGCTTAAGGCGGGAGATGTACCCGGGGAAGGCCAGTGGGCAGGTGCTCTTGTGAAAACGTCCCCTTCAGGAACGTGCCTGCGCGAGCCGGATTTCAGTGCCATAAGACCATTGCGAAGGGTATTTCTGCCGGGTGAGCGCCGGGGTGAAGTGAAAGGAAAAGATTTTATTCCTGATGCGGACTGGGCGTTGAGCATAGATTTCGACCGGAATATATATCCGGAGGTGGAGCTGGATGAGCATTCGGCATTGAAATTTCTTCACCGGGACACGCTCGTGCTTCCTGACGCCCCCATGGGGTATAATGTTGTGACATATTGTGGAGTCCCGCTCGGGTTTGTGAAGAATCTTGGGAAAAGGTGTAATAATCTGCACCCGCAGGGAAGAAGGATATTGATGGATGTAAATAATTTGAAATGAGAAGAGTATTGTTGATATCGGCGGTCTTTTCGATGCTCGCCGCAGGGGTGGTTCATGGGCAGGAAACGGAGCTCAGGGCTTCATACAAACAGAGATATGAAAGACAGGTCCGCAATGTCGGGGTTGTCGGGGTAGGTGTGGAAACGATTCTTGACAGATGGGAGAAAGACTGTCCGGACGATCCCGAGATGTTCAAGTCCAAGTTTGATTTCAATTATGCCAAGTCTTTGTCTTCAGAGGTCGTGCAGAATCCTTCATCCAGATTTCTTGGCGAGAAGCCGGTGCTTACTCTCAAGGATTCTACCGGGGCGAATGTGTATTATTATCAGGTCAATGTGTTCGACGACGAGTATTTTTCGCTGGCGCTTCAGAGCATTGGCAGGGCGGCCGAGTTGAGACCTCACGAATTGAGGTATCGTTTTGACAAAATCAATGCTCTTATTGCATACGAGAAAGATAGTCCGGATATGAGCTATTCTGAAATCAAGTCTCTTGTGGAGGAGTACCGCTCAGATAAGAATGCATCCTGGACTCTTGATTCAGAGCCGCTTACGCAAGTCAAAGGCTCTTCTGTGGCTCAGGAGTTCAGTCAGGCCATGGGGGAGTATTGCTATGCCCTTTACCGGATAGGGACGCCTCTTGCCTATGATTACTTTTTCCAGCTTTCCTCCATTATGAACAAGTTGGAGCCGAACAATACGGTGTTTATAGACAATATCGGTTCCTATTGGCAGGTGGCGAAAAGAAACAACAGGAAAGCGGAAAAATATTATAAGAAAGCTTTGAAAATCGACCCGGAAGACTATGCGGCTACCAGTAATCTGAAGCTTATTCAGTCTTCGAAGTCTCGGAAGGGTCAATCCGGGAAATAAACATACATGGAATAAGCATCAGCAGCATTATGGCCGCAAATGCTATGGCGTCGCAGGCTATGATTCCGGTCGGATTTATCTCCACAGGCACATAGGATACGAAATAATTGGCCTGGTTGAGTTTCAGGATATGGGTGCTTTTCTGTATCAGGCACAGCACTATTGCGATTGCATTTCCTGCCAGCATGCCTTTGCCTACGATGACCGCTGTCACGCGGAGGAAGACACCGGCTATTCCTTTGTCTCTCATTCCCAGAGACTTGAGCGTTCCGATGGTGGAAATGTTTCTGAACAGAAGAATCAGCAGGCCGGATATCATGTTGAATCCCGCTACCAGAATCATCAGACCCAGGATAACCAGCAGATTAAGGTCAATGAGATCCAGCCAGTTATATATGTGTGCAAATGACTCCGCCGACGATACGGCCGACATCATTTCTTCCTCATCGGTGGATTTCGTGTAAATGACAGTTCCGGCTTCTGCGGCTTTTTCTTTGAGTCCGGCCGTGGTCCGGTACTTTTCATCGAGAGTGATTTCGAGAGCAGACGCCTGGTGGGCATCCCATCCGTTGAGCCTTCTTAAATCCGAAATCGGAAGTTCCACAATGAAATTGCGGTTGTCCCCGAGCATGTCCTCGCCGATGGCTGAGACCGTGAATTTCCTGATTTTCAACTTCTCGGAAGGAAAATACCCCGTGAAAACATCTCCCTCTGAGAGGTTTAAATCCGAGGCGAGTCCGGCGGGAATGGTGGCATGCAATGATGAATCGGTATTTTCCGTCCCCTTGAACAATACTCCCCTTATGACGGAGCCCTTCTTGGCTATACCCGCCCTATAGATGACAGGTTGTATGGAGACGACACCTTTTATGTCCCTGATGTCTGAAAGATAACTCGGGTTGTCCGGGATTGGGTCATCGCTCCCGAGATAATTGTGATATGTGGGAGAAAGCTGTATGTCTCCGCTTATGGCGCTGATTTTCCGGCCTATGGTTTCCCTGAATCCGGAAGATACGCTTTGGGCAAGGATAATAACAAAGAAAGAAATGGCTATCAATATGATAGCCATTCCTCCTTTGGTCTTGAGCCGGGAGGCTATGAACTTCTCAGCTTTCATTACCGGCAGATAATTACCAGATGTTTACCCTTTCGCTTTCAGGTCTCCACATAGGGTCTCCTTCCTGGATGTCGAAAGCCTTGAAGAAGAATGGGAAGTTCCTTACGGTAATGTTTACGCGATTCTCGGCAAGTGAGTGCACGTCAAGTTTGGTCAGACGCGCTTTCTCTTCATCAGTGGCGTTCTGTGCCCAAAGATGTGCAAATCCGAGGAAGAATCTCTGATCCACGTTGAATCCGTCAATGTCTGCCGGGAGAGTGTCTCCGAGGGCATTATGAAGGGCAGTGTATGCAATGCTGACTCCACCGTGATCCGCGATGTTCTCACCAAGGGTGAGCTGTCCGTCGGCATGAAGTCCCGGGAGAATCTCCACTTCGCTGTATTGATTTACCAGAACTGCGGTCTTTTCCTTGAACTTGGCTTCGTCTTCAGCTGTCCACCAGTTGGTCATATTGCCTTCTGCGTCGAAAAGCCGTCCCTGGTCGTCGAATCCATGAGTCATCTCGTGGCCGATTACCACACCGATAGCACCATAGTTGATGGCATCATCAGCGTCGATGTTGAAGAATGGCGGCTGAAGGATAGCTGCAGGGAAGCAGATTTCATTGGTGGTAGGATTATAGTATGCGTTGACAGTCTGAGGAGTCATTCCCCATTCGCTCTTGTCGGTCTTCTGTCCGAGTTTGCTGAGGTTGTCAGCTACATACCACGCATTTGCGGAGCGGAGGTTGTCATAATAGCTGAGCTTCGGATCCACGGTCAGGCTTGAGTAGTCTTTCCATTTGTCCGGGTAACCTATCTTTACGGTGAAGCTTGAAAGTTTCTTCTCTGCGTATTCCTTGGTCTCGTCTGACATCCAATCAAGGGCGGCGATGTGCTCTCCGAGAGACTTCTGCAACTGGCCAACAATCTCCAGCATCTTCTGTTTGTTCTCTTCAGGGAAATACTTCTTGACATACATTTGGCCGACGGCTTCTCCGAGAATGCTGTTAGGAATGCTCATGGCACGTTTCCAACGAGGCTTCTGCTCTGTGATGCCGCTCATGGCCGTGCTGAAGAAATCAAAGTTTGCAGCATAGAAGTCATCTGAAAGGGAGGAAGAAGCGTCCATGATGAGGTGTGCCGCGAGGTAATCCTTAAGGGTCTCAAGGTCGGTGTCTGCGTAGAGCTTTGCAAATCCGTTGAAGAAAGAAGGCTGCTGCACTATCACCTTTTCCTGCTCCGGCAATCCGAGAGACTTGAAGAAAAGAGCAAAATCAAATCCCTTGAACGTAGCGGCAATCTGGGATGTGCTCATCGGATTGTAGAGCTTGGTGTAATCCCTGTTCTGTATGCTTGTCCATGAGAATTCGGCCAGTGCGTCTTCTGTCTTCAGGGCGCTTGCGGCTCTGCGTGCCGGTTCGTCAAGACCGCAGAGAGAGAAAAACTTCTCTATCATCTGCTGATATTTCTCGTGCAATTCCGCATTTTCCTTGGCTACATAGTAATCGCGGTCGCCCATTCCGAGTCCGCCCTGTCCCATATAGAGGACCTGAGAGTCGCTGTCCATAAGGTCCGCATCAACGCCGACTCCGAAAAATCCGCCAGAGCCGTATTTGTTCATATCGGCAAGGACCTTGACGAGTTCCTGCTTGTCCGCAGCCGCATAGATGGCGTTCAAATCCTTGACAATCGGAGTTGCGCCTTCGGAATTCAGCCTTGTGGAATCAAGTCCCTGTTTGTAGAGGTCTACAATTTTCTGATCGTTTGTTCCGTACGCCGGAGACATCTTGGACATCTCGGCGAACAATGCGTTGAGCCTTTCGACATTGTCCTCACGCAGCTTGTCGAAAGAGCCGAATCGTGCGTATTCAGGCTTCAGCGGGTTGTTCTTGACCCAATTGCCGTTTGCGTAAGAATAAAAGTCCGATTTTGGGCTTATGCTAAGATCCATGTAACTCGTGTCCAGAGCCGGGACCTTGTCTCCTTTTTGTTGGCAGGAAACTGCCGCAATCACTAAAGGAAGCATCAACATTAATGTCTTTTTCATTTGAAACATGATTAATTTGGGCGTAAAGATAGTGAAAATCGCTTGCTTTTGCTATTTTTGTGCGATTCAAAAGATATTGGTAATGATAGAAATAAAAAAGAACAGCCTGCTTTACCGTTATGTTGTGGCTACTGTCGGGCTGTTCCTCGTTTCATTTGGTGTGGCGGTGTCCATAGTGGTCAATCTTGGCACCGCTCCGTTGTCTTGTGCCGCGTACGTATTGAACCTGGAGTTCCCTTCGCTCAGCGTGGGAACATTCATATTCATCGTGAATATGGTGTATATGCTGGTGCAGATGCTGGTGCTCAGGAAGAATTTCAAGTTGCGCAATCTTATGCAGATCCCGGCATCTCTGCTGTTCGGGTACCTTGTGGACATCTCCCTTTGGATATTGTCCGGAGTTCATCCCGAATCTGTGTGGGTAAGGTTGTTGATGCTCGTCGGCGGATGTGCAATCACAGCGATTGGCGTCAGCATGGAGGTGCATGCCAAAGCCTGGATGCTGTCTGCGGAAATGACTGTGGATGCGTTCTCCAAGACCTTCCGCCAGCCGTTTGACAGGGTAAAAGTGATTATGGATTCTTCAATGGTCCTGATAGCAGCCCTGCTGGCCTGGTGCTTTTTCGGCAATCCTTTTGGAAGCGGAGATTTTCAGAATGCCGGTGACGTGCTTCTTGCCAGAGTTCCCGGTGTCGTCAACGGCGTCGGTACTGTCATCATGGCGTTTCTGCCTGGGATGATGATGAAGTATGTTTCTCCTGCTCTGGGCAGATTCTTCTGAATTGTTCATACACTGAGATAACGGTCTGGACGTAGTTTATGGTCTCTTCGCCCTTGAAGACACCAAGTTTTACTACGCCAGTGTCCGCTACCGATTCGTCGTGCATTTCCGGGATGACGTCTATGACCGTATCCCAGTACCCCGTGTCCACACCCCTGAGTTCTGCGAGCCTTAGAATATCGTCTACTCGTCCTATGCCGGCGTTGTAGGCTGCCAGTGCATATTTGAACTTTTCCTGATTGTTGGCGGCAACGCTTGAGTATCTTCTGAGCAGGCTGTGCAGGAGTTCAGCTCCTGCGCGGATATTGTCTTCCGGATTCAGCGGATCCGTGACACCGAAACTTCTGGCCGTATGTGGCATCATCTGCATAAGTCCGCTTGCTCCCCTGTGAGAGCGTGCCTCGATATGGAAATGAGACTCCTGATATATGATTGCGGCAAGCATTCTCCAGTCCCATCCCATAGAGTCAGCTTTTTCTTTGATGAGGCTGTCGTACGGGCTCAGATGCTCCCGTCTGCGACTTCTGAAAACATTGTATCGGCGCATGAATGATTCGCGGACGACATCGTTCTCCTCATTCTCGTGCCAATTGTCTATCCACCTGTTGAGGTTGTCCATCTCATGGCTCTCGTCTTCCCGCATGACCCATGTGCTCAGACTGTCAATCGGGGATGAGAAAATCAGACTGTCAAGTTGAAGGTCCTCTTCGTAAGGAATGACCAATATGTCAATTACCCCTGCGCGCAGAGAATCCAGGTATGAAGTGTTCTTGCCACTTATGCGGATATCTACCGTACGGTCATCGTTTTCGGCATATTGTTCAAGCAAATAATAATTGTACCCTACCACCAGAGAACTGGTCGTACTTGAGAGGCTGTCCAGATCCAGCACGCTTATGATGTGCGGTTTGAGGCTTTTCTCCTCCACCTGGTCCGGGATAAAGCGCGAGGCGATGAAGACCGCTGCACATATTACGGCGGTAATTCCGGAGACTATGTAAAAACTTCTGTCGGTTTTATGCATAAATTACGTATGTTCCCTTTCAGGAGAAAATCTATCTCTGCTGTACCGGCCGACCGGTAGGCTGGATGTAGAAAGGCCAATAAATACCAATTTTCAACCCGTCGAATCCGCGTTGCGTGACAATATATCTGTCCGCGCTGAAATAATCCGACTTGCTCATCGGCCAGCCCTGTCCTGCATTCTGATATTTAACGAAGATGCAGGCCCGTTTCCACTGAAAGTTGAAGAATACATCAAAATATGGGCCATTTGTATAAGAGCGTTCGTTCTGATTATGGAACACTCCAAGTGCAGGATTCCATGAAGGGGAGTTCCATGCCGTGTTGTAGAAGGCATTGGCTCCCACCTGCATTGCAAGTATGTTGTTGCCCAGATCGTTTTTCTGGAGTACGAACTGGAGGTAGTATCTGAGATTCAGCACGAGATTCGGCACCGGTACAATATTCTGGTCTGATGAATACTGGAGCAGAATTTTATTGTCAAGATGCAGAGGACCGAAGACGAATTCTTTTCTCAGGTGGGCGGACAGTATGCTCATCGGCTTTCCCGCCTGATTGACTATGCCTTTTGTGTCATAGTAAGTGTTCCCGGACAGAAGGGCATATCCGATTCCGGCGTCGAACTTCCACCGTGGGATAGAAATGTCACCCTTGATGGTCGTGGTAGATGTTTTGGAGAATTCGTTGTCCCACTTGAAGTGGTTCGTGCTGATATGTTTGAGATAGTAGGTCGGTTCGTCGAGTCTGGTCTCGAAACCGACTTTGATGCAGAGAGGACTCTTGCGCGCTCTGCGGAAAGGGTACAGGTTGACTTGTCCGTTGGCTTGAATGAAAAAATCACCCGCGTTGGCGCCGAACAGGTCGAGTTTGCCTTTTGCGTCCCAGAAGAAGTAGTTGCGAAACTGCCCCTCGGCCCCGGCATACGCATAGAAACTGTTCTCCTTGTGCGTTGTAGGCCGGACACTGGTGCTGTCGAAATACATGCGCATCACGTCTCCCACGCCTATGTCCAGTTTGGAAACGACAGCTTCGCTTGACCATGGCTGGAGTCTGATATACAATTTGTTGTCAAACTTGCGCACTCTCATCGAATCCGCGCTTGAGACCGGGTCGTAATTGAACACATTGTTGTAAAAGGCTCTTCCCGCATCATCGTTGATTCTGTCCGTGTATTCGCGGGTATAGGTGGAAAGCTCGCTGCTGTGCCCTATGAATGCACTTGTGAGATTTCTGTCAAGACTGTCCGCATTGAAATGGTATGTGCTGTCCCGAGAAGCCTTTATCCGCTCAATGAAGGTGAAAGGAATGCGTAATTGCTGTTCGAGGAAGAAGGTGTTCTTCTTGGTCTTGGATGAGGCTGACAATAGGTTGATAGGGATGTCTCTGGCGTCCACGGTAGTGTCGGACACCCACTTGGTATCCTGCATTCCGCCGTTTTCCTGACGGGTGACCATGTTGCGTATGTATCCCGCATGCATGGTATATTTCTTCCCCAGATAATTGAGCTGCACGGCGGTTGCCTTGTTGGCGGTTTCTTCCCGTTCCAGCATGCCTCCGCCGCCGAATCTGTCATACAGAAGGCTGAAATTGAATTCCGGAGTTATATTCTGGGTGGTGAAAAGGTGCAAGTTGTCCGACTCCTTGGCGCTTTTCCCGAAAAGGGTGCCGAAATAGCACAGTTCCGTATAAGGGGTTTTGCTATTATAATGGAGAGTTGTCCGGGGAGATGTGCTCCACGATTCAAGTGCGTCATAGAACTCTACGCCCTCGTCACTTCTGCGTTTGAACCAGTCGTAGTACTGGACAGGGGAGCCGGCTACACCAAGCCAGGTGGCGTTTACGTCATTGCGCTGGAAAGGGTAGTCGTAATAATGATAATTATAGCTTGTGTCAGGGACGAAAGGCTTTATTTTGCCGAAGTCCTGTTCTGCCGTCCATGCGATTATCCGCTTATACTGCATGGAATCCGGAAGGGCATAAGTTTCAAGTATTCGCGGAGTGTTTTCGGTGATGCTGTCACGTATCTCCTTATTGTGCTCCTTGACCTTACGAAGAGAATCGGCACGCGCAGTCATGAGCTTCGCTTTTTGCTCAGCGTCATATTTTTTGCGTGCTTTCTTGTCAAGCCCGGCATACCATTTCTCGAATGCCGCTTTGGCTTTGGCCGTGGAATCGGCTATGTATATTGAGTCCAGTTTGTCCCAGAGGGAGGAATCCAGAAGTTGCTTGAGCGAATCCCGCGGGCTGAGTTTGCCGGAGCTGTCCTGAGTCTGCGCAAGAGAAAGTCCGGCTTTGTCAAGTGCAGCGGCCAGACTGTCAATAATAACGTCCGAATGTCCTTGCTTGCCTTGTTTGTATGCATCTGCGGGGTATAGAACAGTGTCTTTGGATGCAGAAGCCACAGGTATCGTGGAAGTTGCAGCGTATGAAACATTCGCTGCCGAAGCGTGTTCGCGCGCCGGCAAAGGGCTTCTGAAAGGGGAGGTCCTTCCGATTCCTAAAGCCGCCCCGGTGGTGAGCAACATCACTGCCGTCGGGAACAATATGCGGGATAAGTGCTTCATTCGCCTACACATAGAACTTGCAAAGTTAGCAACTTTTTATAAATCGCCCAAATCGGACCATGTGTCTATAGTGTACGAACCGCTCTCCAAGTATAAAAAAACGGCGGAAACCTGTGTTTGCATTCCTAAAATACATATCTTCGCAGAGTAAAAAAATCACTAAATGTCACAGTTGGAATCTTTATATCATTCATTCACGGGTTGCGAACCATTTGAAATGAATCTTCTGCCTCTTTCGGGCAGTGCGCGCAAGTATTATCGTATCACCGGAGAGGGCGGCACATTCATAGCCTGTATCGGCACTAATCCTGCGGAGAACAGGGCTTTTCTTGCCATTGATGAGGCTTTCTGTGACGCGGGTTTTCATGCTCCTAAAGTCTATGCGGTGTCCGAAGACGGAATGGAATATATACAGGAAGACCTTGGAGACGGACAGTTGTTCGAACTGCTGAAACCTCAGATTCCTTCCGGAGAATTTACCGAAGAGCAGCTGAACTGGCTCAAAGACACCATGTCGCTTCTTCCTGCCGTGCAGTTTAAGGTGGGAGAGAGGATGGATTGGAGTATATGCTTCCCTGACAGGGAGTTTAATGACCGTATGGTAAGTTTTGATCTCAATTACTTCAAGTATGATTTCCTGAAACTTACCGGACTGGAGTTCGATGAAATCAGGCTTCAGGACGATCTTGACAGGCTTCGGGCAGACTCTCTTGACTATGATTCCAATTGCTTCATGTACAGGGATTTTCAGGCACGTAACATTATAATCAAGGATGGAGAACCTTGTTTCATTGATTTTCAAGGCGGTCGGCGGGGCCCGGTACAATATGACCTCGCGTCATTTCTGTGGAATGCCGGAACCTCATTCAAACCCGATTTGAAGCGCGAACTGGAGGAGTGCTATTTGCGCTCGCTTTCCAATTTTGTTCCGGTGAATGAGAGGCAGTTCAGGGAGAAATATCGCCTTATAACCCTCATTCGTCTGCTCCAGGAATTTGGTGCCTATGGTTTCCGTGGCCTGGTGGAACGCAAGCAGCTGTTCATAGACTGTATCGCTCCCGGACTTGGGTGCATACGCGAACTGATATCGGAACCATTCACCAGATACCCTTATCTCAATGATCTTCTTCAGCGTCTTACCGGAGAATGGAACGGGCATACGATTCTGCCAGGATTGAAAATTGCTTTATGAAAGCAATGATTTTTGCGGCCGGATTGGGCACCAGGCTGAGACCTATTACGGACAGCAGACCCAAGGCGCTGGTGCCGGTGAACGGAACACCGGTGCTTGAGATTGTGATTCGCAAACTACAGTCTGCCGGCATCAATGATTTTGTAGTCAACGTATTCCATTTTGCCGATATGGTGGAAAACTACATCCGGGACAATGGAGATTTCGGCTCTCATATTGACATCTCCCGAGAAGATGTTCCGGACGCCGGCGGGACCTCTGAGGAGCCTTTGGAGACGGGAGGCGGCATCAAAAGGGCTGCGCGTTTTCTTGACATGGAGTCCCGTTTTCTCGTGCACAATGTGGATATCCTGAGCAATCTTGACCCACGATGGTTTATGGCTGAAGATGCGGATGGGGGGGGGGGGGTGGNCGGCTGTGGGAGCCGGATCGCTGGCATGCCTTCTTGTATGCGAGTCGTCTGATGCGGACAGGTATCTTCTTTTCGATGACGATATGCGTCTTGTAGGTTGGGCCAATGTGCGTACGGGAGAGGTCAAGACTCCATTCCCCGGGCTTGATATAAAAAAATCCCGCAGATTGTCTTTCTGCGGGATACATATTCTATCTTCAAGAATTCTTCCTATGATGGAGTCATGGCCCGAGCGCTTTTCCATCATCGATTTTTATCTTGATGCCGCGGCTCGCGAAGTTATCCGCGGAGTGATGGCCCCGGAAGGATTCCGGATGATAGATATAGGTTCTCCCGAGAAGCTTGATGAAGCGCAGAAGAACCCATTCTATCTGTAGCGGCCTACTTCTTCTCTCTGGTAATCTGGAATTCCACGATATCGAACTCGTCCGGACTGCCGACGATTTCTCCGTCTTTCACGAAGCCGTAAGACATCGTCTGGACCTCGAAGTACTTTCCGTCCTTCTGGAAGAATTCAGGGAACATGGAAATCTTTTCTTTTCCGTCACCGACGTCCGTGATGGAGCCTTTGTATATGACGCCATCGTAGTCGGACATGTACAATGACCCGCTGTATGACAGGCATGCCATGAGCCGTACTTCGTATTCTGAGCCATTAATCGTTGTCTTTCCGAGGTACTGGTATCCGTCAATGATGATTTTCTTGGTGCTTGCGTCATATTTTGCCACGAACGGGAACTCTTTTCCGGCATTGCTCTCCGACCATCCGCTTACCTTGAAGGATTTGTTCGGCGTAAGCTGCTCGACTTTGATGGTATATGTAAGGGGAGACTTCCAGTCCTTGGTGGTTTTTCCGGTGACAGTCCATTCCCCGAGGAATGCCTTGTATGCATCGTCGGCTTCTCCTGACGGCTCTGCGTCGAGGGTGGCTGTAGCTGACTTGAAATACCATTTGTCATTGTAAGAGAAGAGGACAGCGAAGATGTATTCCGTTTCCGGCTCAAGGTCAGGAGTGATTCTTGTGAACTCGCCTTTATCCTGGATGGCGGAAACCTCGTCTTCCTGAAGAGGGGTGTTGACCACATAGGCCATAAGCTCAGGCATTGTCGCGAGAACATCATCTACGGACATTTCCCCAAAAATAGCCATGCAGGTGGCGTCCCACTGCGCCTTGCTCATCATAGTGGCAAAGACGGTATCAGGGTTGAGGTCGCTGAAATTCTTCATGGTGACATCCGCACGCGCGGTATTGTATCCGTAGTAGCCTTCAAGTTCCCTGTTGTACGCACACAGGCTTACTTCAAATTCCGGCTCAGGCATAGGTGTGGTGTACACCTTGGTCTGAAGGAAAGAGTCTCCGTTGGGATCCACGCCCATTATTGCCAGCACGTATTCTGTTCCTGGCTCTACCGTCCATGAGTCTGTATAGGTATTGCCGGCGTGAAGTGCATACTCGTAGAGGAAGTTCTTTATCTTCGTCTCGTCGGCGCCTTCAAACTTGGCGTCGTACTGGTCTTTCTTGTAAAGGTCATAGCAGATATAACTTATGGCGTAGTCCGAGAACTCCATTCTCACCGAGATGCGTTCCGGACTTACAGTCTCATCCGTAAAGTTCACTTCTCCGGTGGTTGAGCCTGCCTCAGGCAGAGTCATCTCGATATATTCCGGGGTCCCTGTCCAGCCTGTCTCTCCTTCAATGTAGCTGAAGAGGGCATAATATGACTGGCCGCCATACAGTGTAACTTCCTGATTGCGAAGAGTGTTTTCCTGATCGTTGGACCATCTGTGTTCTGAAGGTTCCGTTCCCTCTGCACCGTAGCTTGCAAGAAGATTCCAGATGAAAACATTCATGTCAAACTCCGAGCCCTCATTCTCAATAGCAGAGGCGAGGAGATGATTGAAATACCACCCTTCGAGGTAAGTATGACGGTAAGTTCGTCCCGGCTCCGAATTGACGTGATATGAAAGACTTGTCTTGGATACATCTCCCGGAGCAAGTACTTTTTTTACTTCTGCTGCAGTGGTACTCGCGGAGATGGAACGTATCTGCTCCGAGAATTCATTTCTGACAGCGGCATAAACCAAATACTGAGTACTCGGGTCGAGTCCTTCCACCGTGACGGTCTTGGACTCTTCTGTGGCTTTCTCCTCGTTGCCGTGGCTAAAAACGTATTCTGCCGACTTTACCTCTTCTTCAAGATTGGAAGTGCAGTACCAAGCAAATGATTCTGCATGCTTGGTGGATACGGAGAAAGAAATGTGGCCCTCTCCGACTTCCACAAGTTCCATCTTTATTTCCACATTGTCTTTGGGAACTTCAGGTCCGTTGTCCTTCCGGCACGAAACCAATGACAGCAATGCCATACCGAGCAATGCCGCATACTTAAAAAGATGCAATTTCATGTTCTTTGATATTAACTAACTAACTAACACCCGAAGATACAAAAAATGTCAGATACTTGATAGAGTATATGGAAATTTCTTCGGTAATTGCATTATGAGCCCATCTTTGAAGACATCCCGGCCGCCTCTCAGCCGTCTTACATCTAACCCCTAAAAAAATTCTTGATAACTCTTTTCATGAAAGATTTGTCAAAAATTGGTAAAGCTTGCATCACATATTTATAATTGAATGTATCATACGTAAAATATACTTCGTCTGCATAATCTCCAGTAGTACAATAAACGCCTGTTTCAGAAGTAGTATAAGTATAATAATAGCCTGTTTCAAAGGTATCAATAGTTCCGTTCCATTCATTAAATTCACGCATCATATCGGGAGACGGATAATAACTGCTTTCTTCTTTCTCGATGACCAAGCATAGTAAGAAAGATTCCGGCTTATTGATAAAACGTATTATTTTCGTGGAATCCGACAGGTTTTCACATTCATAACAATGTTCTTCCCACTGGTAAAATCTTGAGGATGAATAGTCTGCAGCAAAGACAGGCTTTCACATTCATAACAATGTTCTTCCCACGGGTAAAGTATTGAGGATGAAAAGTCTGCAGAAAGCCCTATCCTACTTTTATTTGCTCTATGTTCGT
>HF986347.1 GCA_000432655.1 Bacteroides sp. CAG:1060 | reverse complement strand
AAGCGGCTGTCTTCGGATTTCTGAATATGTCGAATCGGGCACCGAATGCTACCGGCTCTTTTTTTAGAAGCAGTATCATCAGCGGATCCAGAAGGGCGGCGCAGTGATTTGGAGCGTACATGATCATGCCGTCTTTTGGAATGTTTTCCAATCCACTGATTTTCAGGGAAGAGAAGAGGTGCTTGGTGGTAAAATCCACATAGTACCGGAGTATATTGTAACTCTTGCTGTATTGCCAAACTTTTCTGAGCATATTGAGTGGTTTTATTGTTCTTTATCAGAGAGGATGTTCCCGTTGCGAGTCTTTATCAGGCAGTCTGCCGGGGCTTTTATGTTTTTGTCTATCGTTACCGTCCCGATGGCGTCTGCAACTATGCTTCCGGACATAGGGTTCTTGATATTCGTGATGGAGCCTTTGATGTCGGCATTGAGGGTGCTGTATTCAAATGCTCTGTCGCAATCGGCACCGAAAGTGCATCTCTCAAGCACGAGGTCGTGGGCATAGCAGAGGGGTTGCTCCCCGGTGATATGGCAATTTACGAGCCTTAGGTTCCGGGAATGCCATCCCAGATACTCTCCGTTAAGCTCGGAGTCGTATATGGTCACGTTTTCGACTTCCCAGAAGGCGTCCTTGGTGCTTATGCGAGCGTTGCGGATAACTGCGTTTTTGACATATTGAAAAACGTACTTGCTGTCGCTTTCGAGCCCGTCTATATGGATGTTCTGGCTGAACATGAACGGATATGTGCCCTGATGAAGCTTCAGATTGCTGATTCTGATGTCTTTGCACCTCCAGAAAACCTCGTCTGCATCATTCATCGTAACATTTTCCATCTCAATGGATTCCATCTCCCGGAACATCTTCGGAGCATCTATTATGGTATCTTTCATGACAAGATGGTCGCTGTACCATAGCGCCGAGCGGCCTCCTGTGTCGAAATAGCAGCGTTCAATCCGGAAACCATGTACGTGCCAGAACGGATAGTTCCCTTCGAAACGGCAGTTATATGCCTCTATATCACTGCATTCTTTTAATGCAGACTCTCCCTCGCGAATCACTACGTTCTCCAGTCTCAGACCGTGGGACTCGAAAAGTGGCCGTTCGCCACCGAATTCCGCATTTTTAATTATAACCATGAGTTGTTTATTTTATTTTTAACCATCTGCCTCGTTTGAATCTTACCAGGAATATCAATCCTCTGAAACACAGCTCCACGCACATGGCTATCCATACGCCCCTGAGGCCATATATCGGGGCCAGCAGCGCCGCCAGAGTCAGCCGGACTCCCCAAATGCTCAGGAAGTTCATGGTGCATGGGATGATAGTGTCCGCCGCTCCTACGAAAACTCCGTATGCCACAATGGAAGCGGCAAACATCGGCTCTGCGAACGCTTCTATGCGAAGAGCCATGGCTCCAAGATCTCTTACTTCCGCCACAGGTGTCATTATGCCTATGATTTGTGGTGCCAGGATGTACATCAATATACCGGCAGTTCCCATTACCAGCATTCCCATCATCATGGTGATCCTGCCGAAACTTTTGGCC
>HF986346.1:38145-39725 GCA_000432655.1 Bacteroides sp. CAG:1060 | reverse complement strand
CGTTCAAAAAAAAGAGGCCGACCTCTTTTTTTATGTCCATTACATGGCACTGCACACGCGTTCAGGGGGAAATATCAGAGTCGCGTGGTAAAAAATGGAACAAAATGTAAGAAAGTGTAAAATTTTTGCTATCTTTGACCTCGCGTATAAGAATTGTTACAGATGGCAAGTTTCATTGGTGAATACACTTCTCGAGTAGATGACAAGGGGCGCCTGGTTTTCCCGGCGGCCTTCCGTGCCATGCTGGCTCCGGGAGCCGACACCAGATTCGTTGTCAAAAAGGATCTCTTTGCCCCGTGCCTCGATATGTACACCTATGAGGAATGGGAGAAGCAGTCCGGGAAGGTACAGGATTCACTCGACTTGACATTCAACAAGACTCACGCAATTTTCTGGAGAGAATATACGCGGGATCGCGATCTTGTAGAGCCGGACGCACGTCTGGGCAGGATTTCCATAAGCCGCAAACTCCTTGATTCAATTTCAGTGGACAAAGAGGTGGTTTTCTCCGGCAGTGACTTCAAGATTGAGATATGGTCCAAAGAAGCGTTTGAGGCATCCAGACTCTCCAGCGACGAATTCATTGCCATTGCAGAAGACCTCTCGCATAGATAGAGGTCAAAATGTCAGAATATCACATACCCGTTCTATTGAAGCAAAGCATCGATGCTCTCGTCACAAATCCTGACGGGAAGTATGCTGACGCCACTTTCGGAGGAGGAAGCCACAGCCGCGAAATACTGTCAAGACTATCCCCGAAGGGGTCCCTAATGGCATTTGACCGGGACAACGACGCCCTCGCCAACGCACCTAAGGACGAGAGGCTCACACTCATACACAACAATTTCAGATTCATACACAACTACGTCCTTTTCGACTCTTACGAAAAGGGTACCGAGAATGAGCTTTTGGACGGCGTACTCGCGGACCTGGGAGTAAGCTCACACCAGTTCGACACCGCAGAGCGCGGGTTTTCATTCAGGTACAGTGCAGCTTTAGATATGCGGATGAATGCGCAGGGCGGCAAGACCGCCGCCGACGTAATCAATTCTTATACGCAAGAAGAATTGGAAAAAATACTCAAACTGTTCGGTGAGGTTGACAATTCGCGCAGAGTAGCCCAGCTTATTGTGGATGCTCGTGCGAAAAAGCCGATTCTCACAACGGACGACCTTGCCGGGGCTATCTCCCCCGCCCTGCCATCTTTCGCTGAACACAAGTATCTGGCCAAGATTTATCAGGCATTCCGCATCGAAGTGAACGACGAAATGCGTTCGCTTGAGAAGTTCCTCCAAGGCGCGGCAGCATCACTGAAAAAGGACGGACGGCTCGTCGTGATAACCTACCACTCTCTCGAAGACAGAATGGTAAAGAACTTCATCAGAAGCGGTAGGATTGACGGAGTGATACAGAAAGACAACTTCGGCGTGAGCCTGTCTCCGATGGAGCCGATAAACAGGAAGCCGATACTTCCGGATGATACGGAAATCAGTTCAAACACAAGGGCAAGAAGCGCGAAGCTCAGGATAGCTCGCAAGAAATGATTATGGCATGGAAATTATCTGACATACGGCATTTCC
>HF986346.1:30793-38110 GCA_000432655.1 Bacteroides sp. CAG:1060 | reverse complement strand
AGCTTGAAGGCCATGCTGAAAGGCGAATTTCTGCTACGTGCAAACGTGGGCAGATATTTCATTCATGTGCTGTACACCTTCTTCCTGTTCGTCGTCATCATCTGGATAAGCCTGAAGACCGAAGCCACCATGGCAAAAGTCGAAAAGAACCGTACCATCATAAACGAACTGGAGATTGAGCAATCGCAAATGATATTTGATCTGGCAAGTGCCGGAAGGCGTTCCACCGTGGAAAGCAACCTTGTCAGACTGGGATCCGCAGTGACCGAGCCCGGCAAGCCGGCATACAGGATAGGAAAATAAAATGACAAGCCAGACCGGAAATACTAAAAAGAGGGATCGCATAGGGGTAATTCTCTATGTGATTTACCTGTTGCTGCTCATAGGAGCGGTAGCTATAGTATTTCAGATAATCAGAATCCAGATCCAAAAGCCGGATCAGAGAATCGTGGACGCTCTCACGCCGGCCTCCATCGAGAAGAGCATCGAGCCTAAAAGAGGCCGGATAATCGACTCCCAGGGCAGAATTCTGGCATTGTCCTGCCCGGAATACCAGTTCTTCATTGACTGCACCGTCATGAAAGCCGAAAGCGACACCTGCAAACATGAAATAGAGTGGCACAAAAAAGCCAGACTGCTTGCAGAAGGACTGTCCAAAGAATTCGGAGACAAGAGTGCGGCCTCATACTACAAGGCACTTTCAGACGGACGCAAAAAAGGGAAGAAATACCTGAGAATCGGCACACGGGTCGATCACAACACGTACAAGCGCCTGATGGAACTGCCGCTTTTCAATGAAGGCAGATACAAGGGCGGAGTCGTAGTGGAAAGAGAGAACGTGCGCCGTTATCCGTACGGGGAACTCGCCAGAAGAACCATCGGTTTCGTACGCAACAACAAGGTACAGGTCACCAATACCCACATAGGAATCGAAGGCAAATATGACTACATCCTACACGGAACGGAAGGTATAGAATATCTGAGAAACACCGACTACGGCCGCATACAGAACAGCGACAGCACTGTAAGGATGGCCATAGACGGGAAAGATATCATCACGACCCTGAATATTGACTATCAAGATATTGCAGACAATGCCCTCAGGGAGCAAATTGAGAACGAAGATGCACTCGAAGGAGCATGCCTTGTGCTCATGGAGACCAAAACCGGTGCAATCAGAGCAATGGTCAATCTGGTAAGGGATGCCAAAAGCGGCAAATTCGGAGAAATACAGAATTACGCGGTGGGCCGCAAGGCAGAACCGGGCTCCGTGTTCAAGACAGTCACACTGATGTCTGTACTCAACGACGGATACATCAAAAGCCTCGACGAGACACTGCCGGCAAAAAGCGGGCATGTAGAAGGAACATCCATCAACGACGCGCACATCCCTGAGTTTGCCAGAAATCACCATACGGACAGAATCTCCATCCTCGACGGATTCAAGATATCCTCCAACTATGTTTTCGCCACGCTTGCAGTAAAATACTATGGAAAGAGAGACGGTTATGACGGCACGGACAAATTCCTTTCCAACATATACAGCTACAAACTCGGAGAAGCGTTCGATTTTGACCTTGACGGTCTGCAGACTCCTACAATACCGAGCCCGAAGACAAGATACTGGACCAACACGGACCTTGGCTCCATAGCATTCGGCTACAGTACGGAAGAGACACCGATTCATATACTCACCTTTTACAACGCAATCGCCAACAAAGGAAAGATGATGAAGCCATATCTGGTGAACGGCCCCGGAATACTGAATTCCGCCGTCTGCTCCAAAGCCGTGGCGGACACTATCACAAGGGCACTTAAAGCCGTGACCGAAGACGGTACGGCCAAAAGGCTCAAAGGAGCCAAGTGCAGCGTTGCCGGAAAGACAGGAACCTCTTTCGGAACCTACGCCAACGGCAAATATGTCGATGAGCACGGACGCCGCAAATATCAGGGAACTTTCGTGGGCTTTTTCCCTGCCGAAGACCCGCAGTACAGCATCATCAGCGTGGTGTATTCCAAGCCTACGAACAAAAGCTTCCAGGGAGGAGGCATACCTGCAAAGGCCATAAGAACTGTTATAGACAGAGTTTACGACATAGATCCATACTTTCAGGAGACATTGAGACAGAAAAGAAAATGAAACTTGAAGAAATCATAAAAAGGTGCGCTGTCACATCGGTCTCAGGCAATACCGCCGTCGAGATTGACGCCATCACCAACGATTCACGGAAAGTAGCTCCGGGGAGCCTTTTCGTGGCGGTAAGCGGATGTGGCAATGACGGAAGACAATACATAAAAGCAGCCATCGAGGCAGGAGCCGCTGCAGTGATTCTTGAAGAAGGAGACCCGGCGGAGAAAGAGTACCTGTCAGCCTTCCACGGAACGACAGTCCACGTAAAAGACAGCCGGCTCGCCGCAGCAATGGCCGCAGATGCTTTCTACGAGCATCCGAGCGGGAAACTGAACCTGGTAGGAATCACCGGCACCAACGGCAAGACAACTACCGTAACTCTGCTGTACAACCTTTTCCGCAGCCTTGGCTACGAATGCGGTCTGATGTCAACCATCGCCAATTATGTAGGTTCGGTCAGGCTGGAAACCGCCAACACAACTTCCGATCCGATAACCATCAATGCCCTGCTGGACCGGATGTGCAAAGCCGGATGCGAGTATTGCTTCATGGAAGTCAGTTCCATCGGGGTGGACCAGAAACGGGTGGAAGGTCTGGAATTCAAGGTGGGGATATTTTCAAACCTCACGCACGACCATCTTGACTACCACGGAACGTTCGCGGAATACCTGCGCTGCAAGCAGGCGTTCTTCGACCAGCTCTCCAAGGATGCATACGCCATCACCAATACCGATGACCGGAACGGACGCATAATGGTGCAGAATACCAAGGCACACATCGTCACATACGGTTGCAAAACCGCCGCTGACCACAAATGCCGCATCATCGAGGAAGGATTCGACGGTATGCTGCTGAATATAGACGGGAAAGAAGTATGGACAAGACTGGTGGGAGCGCATAACGCATATAACCTGCTGGCCTTGTATACAACAGCCGTAACGCTCGGCGCCGGGGCGGAAGAAACCATGATTGCCCTGTCCGGACTGGAATCGGCAAAAGGAAGGCTTGAAACCATCCGCGGACCGAAAGACCTCACCGTAGTGATAGATTACGCTCACACGCCGGACGCACTCGAAAACGTGCTCAAAACCCTCAGGGACATCGGGCCGGAAAGACAGCTTATCTGCCTGTTCGGATGTGGAGGAGACAGAGACAGGACCAAACGCCCGGAAATGGGCGCAGTCGCGGAGAAGTACGCAGACCGCATCATCCTTACTTCCGACAACAGCCGTACCGAAAGCACCTCGGAGATTATAGAAGAAATCAAAGGCGGCTTGACGCCGACAGGTCTGGCCAAGACATTGAGCATAAGTGACAGGAAGGAGGCAATCCGCACCGCCATTATGCTTGCAGACAAGGGAGCGGTACTGCTGCTCGCCGGGAAGGGTCATGAAACGTACCAGATTATCGGCAAGGACAAACGCCATTTTGATGAAAGAGAAATTGTAGAAGAAGCATTCAAGACATTGTAGATATGTTGTATCATCTCGCACATTGGTTAGAAAGCATAGGGGCGGACATCCCGGGAACGGGATTGTTCAACTATTTGTCGTTCAGGGCGATATTGGCAGCAATCCTGAGCATGCTTATAGCATATTTCGCCGGCAAAAAGATTATAGCGAAACTCCAGCTCAAGCAGATAGGAGAGACCATAAGGGATCTCGGTCTGGAGGGGCAGATGCAGAAGAAAGGCACCCCGACGATGGGAGGAATCATAATAATAGTGGCACTGCTGGGTTCCGCCCTGCTTGTATGCCGTCTGGACAGCGTTTATACGATACTCCTCATAATCACCACCCTGTGGTGCGGCGCCATCGGGTTTACCGATGACTACATCAAGGTGTTCAAGCACAATAAGGATGGCATGAGCGCCAGGATGAAACTCCTTCTGCAGTTCGGACTCGGACTGGTCATCGCACTGTCCGTATGCATAAGTCCCGACATCCATTCAGACAGACTCGTCACCACGATTCCGTTCGTGAAGGAGCACGAATTCGATTATTCCTGGCTCTCTATATTCAAGGGTCAGTTGGGAGTTTACGTATCGTGGGGAATCTATATGATAATGATCATATTTGTGATACTGGCCTGCTCCAACGGAACCAATCTGACGGACGGTATGGACGGACTTGCGACCGGAACGTCAGCCATAGTGGGCGTTGTCATCGGAGTAATGGCATGGCTCAGCGGAGACGTCCTCGACGCCAAATACCTCAACATAATGCATATCCCCGGTTCGGGAGAAGTAGCCATCTATATGGCGGCTTTCGTGGGGGCTCTTCTGGGTTTCTTATGGTTCAACACATTCCCGGCACAAGTATTTATGGGTGATACCGGAAGCCTTACAATCGGAGGCATAATCGGTGTCAGCGCAGTGCTTATACGAAAAGAGCTGCTTCTTCCGATACTTTGCGGAATCTTCCTGATGGAAAGCCTGTCCGTAATCATTCAGAAAGGCTGGTTCAAATATACCAAACGAAAATACGGAGAGGGCCGAAGAGTCTTTCTGATGGCTCCCCTGCATCACCATTACCAGAAACAGGGAATACCGGAGCCACGAATCGTGACAAGGTTCTGGATAGTAGGAATAATACTCGCGGTCAGCACACTGGCCTTATTGAAAATCAGATAATCGCACATTATGACAAACGAAATCAACAAAGCAAGAATCGTAGTTCTCGGAGGTGCCGAGAGCGGAGTCGGTGCAGCAGTACTTGCAAAAGTCAAGGGATTCGACGTATTCCTGTCTGACTGCGGGACAATAAAAGAAGAGTATGCATCCACTCTGCGGGAATGGAACATCCAGTTCGAAGAGGGTGGACACAGCGAGAATCTGATACTTAACGCAGACGAAGTGGTAAAGAGTCCGGGAATCCCCGAGACTGCTCCAATGATCCAGGCGCTAAGAGCACAGGGCACACACATCGTGTCCGAGATAGAGTTCGCTTCCAGATATGACAATGCGAAAAAAATCTGCATCACCGGTTCCAACGGAAAGACGACCACTACTTCCCTTATATACTATCTGCTCAAGGAAGCCGGGCTCAACGCGGGCCTCGGCGGCAACATAGGCCAGAGCTACGCATATCAGGTGGCAACCTGCCACTATGACTATTACGTGCTCGAAATAAGCAGTTTCCAGCTTGACGACGTGTATGATTTCCGTCCGGACATTGCAATTATCACCAATATCACTCCGGACCATCTGGACCGCTATGACAACAAGATGGAGAACTATGTCCGCGCCAAGTTCCGCATAGCACGGAATCTCCGTCCGGAAGACTGTTTCATCTTCGACTCAGACGATGCCATTACCATTGAGCACTTGAACGACATTGTGCTCAAGGCCAAGATGCTCCCGTTCTCACAGGAGAAGGAAGTGCAGCAGGGAGCATTCCTCAAAGACGACAAAATCATCGTGCGGTACGAAGACGAGCAGAGCGAAATATATCTTCAGGAACTTGCTCTCGGCGGGAAGCACAACATATACAACTCAATGGCGGCAGCCCTTGCGGCAAAAGCCACAGGTATCAGCGACGAGATAATCCGCAACAGCCTCAAGAGTTTCTCTCCTATCGAGCACCGTCTCGAACCGGTACTGAGCGTAGGCGGGGTACTGTACATCAATGATTCCAAGGCAACGAATGTAGATTCTGCATGGTACGCGCTCGAGTGCCAGACCAAACCCGTAGTATGGATAGTCGGCGGCAAGGACAAGGGCAACGACTACAGCGTACTCAACGAACTTGTAAAGAGCAAAGTCAAGGCCATCGTATGTCTCGGAATAGACAACCATAAGATTCACGAAGCCTTTGAAGGAATCGTAGGAGCCGACAAAATCGTGGATACCGCTTCCGCCGAGCAGGCTGTCAAAGCATCAGCGGCATTTGCAGGCAGTGGAGACGTGGTTCTTCTGAGTCCGTGCTGCGCAAGTTTCGACCTGTTCAAGAGTTATGAAGACAGGGGACGGCAGTTCAAAGAAGCAGTAAGACATCTATAATACTATGGCAAGGAAAACCAAGGAAAGCACATTTTGGACATTTGCGGACCACTTCGAAGGAGACAAAGTGGTCTGGATAATCGTGCTTTTGCTGTTCCTTGCGTCTATCGTATGCATGTTCTCATCATCATCAAGACTGCTGAAAGACGAAATGAGCCGAATTGATGTGGTTACCGAACAGTTCAAGACGGTACTCGGAGGACTTGTACTTGTAATATTATTATACAACATAAAGAGAATCAGCATATTCAGGGTAGCCAGCAGTTTCGGATTGCTGCTGTCCTTTGTATTGCTGCTACTGCTTGACCTGCGCATAAGCACGCCTGTGGTCAAGGCAATAGATACCAACGGAGCATACCGCGTACTACAGTTTAACGGCATGCAGATACATGTGTTCGAGATAGTCAAGGTGGCAATGGTCATGTATCTTGCGTGGGCCATTGATGCCATCAAGCGAAACTGCCGTCTGATGCCCGGAAGGTCCCTAAGCGAGAAATGGAAAAAGATTCTGTACCTGTATATCCCGTTCCTTGTGATTTTCGTAATGATAATCCCGGGAAGCAACTCAAGTGCACTGTTCATAGGCGGAATCATGTACATAGTGATACTGCTCGGCGGCGGAAACCTCAAGGACATGCTGATACTGGGCGCCTGCGGCATCACAGCGGTAATGATTTGCTTCGGTATATACAGGATATCGGACGGAAAGATGATGTCCCGAATAGGCACCGGAATAGCACGCGTGTTCGAAAGCGAGGACTGGGAGAAAAAGTTCCTTGAATCCCCGAAAAACAGCAGGGATTACAATCTGGCGCTTGACGAAATAAGGCAGCCATACAGCGCAAAAATAGCCATCAAAGAAGGAGGATTGATTGGAAAGGGTCCGGGAGAAAGCACCCAGAAATATAAAGTGCCTGACTATTCGGAAGACTATATATACAGCTTTATAATAGAAGAATACGGTCTGGCAGGTGGTATCTTTGTTCTCGTATTGTACCTGTCCCTTTTGGCACGCGGGTCCATCATAGTCAGGAACTGCGGGAACGATGAATTTGCAAAAATATCCGTGGCCGGTCTCTGTCTTCTCATCACGGGACAGGCATTTCTGCACATGTTCGTAAATGCCGACATCGGCCCGATGACAGGCCAGACACTGCCTCTTATCAGCCACGGCACCAGTGCCTTC
>HF986346.1:26742-30710 GCA_000432655.1 Bacteroides sp. CAG:1060 | reverse complement strand
TAGAGCGGGAGACACGCAATGCCGATCCGCTCATGGAGACCCATGACAGCGTGCGCGACGGGCTGGCGGAGCTGGACGCCTTCGAATCAGGACAATCGACAAACAAGGAGGAGGATTTGATATGACATACAGAAAATTAAGGATTATCATCAGCGGAGGCGGTACCGGAGGACATATCTTCCCCGCCATTTCCATCGCCAACAAATTCAAGGAAGTAAACCCGGACAACGAAATACTGTTCGTCGGGGCGGAGGGGAAAATGGAGATGGACAAGGTGCCGGCAGCAGGATATCGGATCATTGGTCTGCCTATGGCCGGGCTGCAGCGCAAACTCACCTTGCACAATATTCTGAATGACATCCAGGTGCCGTTCAAGGTGCTTTCCAGCCTTTGCAAGGCAGGACATATCATAGATGAATTCAAGCCCGACATCGCCATTGGTGTGGGCGGATATGCCAGTGCTCCCCTCCTCTGGCAAGCGGAACGAAAGAATATTCCGACACTCATTCAGGAGCAGAACGGGTTTGCAGGACTCACCAACAAGATATTGGCCAAACGGGCAGGAAGCATCTGTGTGGCTTATGACGGCATGGAACGGTTCTTCCCGGCCGAGAAGATTTGCATCAGCGGCAACCCTATCCGTTCGGAAATACATCTTTATGGACAGGAAGAGAAGGACGAGGGCATTGAATTCTACGGAATGAACCCGGACCTGAGACACCTTCTTGTAGTGGGCGGAAGCCTCGGAAGCGGTACTCTGAACAAATCGATGAAGAAATGGATAGAGAGCGGATGTCCGGGAGGAGAAGACGTGCAGGTTCTCTGGCAGTGCGGGAAGTATTACAAGAAGAATATAGATGAATTCATGGAAGGGCGGAATCTTCCTAACGTACGATACAGTGATTTCATAGCGAGAATGGATCTGGCATACGCCATGTCCGATGTGGTGATAAGCAGGTCCGGAGCTTCCTCCATCTCCGAGATATGCGCAGCGGGCAAAGCCGCCATATTCGTACCGTCTCCAAATGTAGCGGAGGACCACCAGACACACAATGCCATGGCTCTGGTAAACAAGAACGCGGCGCTCATGGTACCGGACAATCAGGCGGAGCTGACGCTTCTCGACACGGCAATGGGCCTTATACACGATACGCAGAGAATAAGCGCTATCGAGAACAATGTCAAGCCGCTCGCCAAACCGAATGCGGCACAAACCATTATTGACCAAGCATATAAGCTGATATGAGATACGAAAACATATACTTCATAGGAATAGGCGGAATCGGAATGAGTGCCATAGCGAGGTTCTGCAAGTTCAAAGGGGCCTGCGTAAGCGGATATGACAGGACGCCATCCCCCCTTACCAAGGCATTGGAGAATGAAGGCATTGCGGTACACTACAATGACGACCCTTCACAGTTGCCGTCAGATGTTCAGAACACACTGGTAGTATATACTCCGGCAGTGCCTGATACCTTGAAAGAACTGACCGTCGCAAGAGAAAAGGGATACAATGTCATCAAGCGCTCCAAGATGCTTGGGGAACTCACCCACGGCGAAACCTGCCTTGCAGTTGCCGGCACACATGGAAAGACCACCACATCCACATTGGTGGCGCACATCCTTACCGAAAGCGGCAACGGATGCTCGGCCTTTCTCGGCGGAATCTCCAACAACTACGGCACAAACATGCTTGTCAGCGAGACCAAGACCGTAGTGGCGGAGGCCGATGAGTTCGACAGATCATTCCTCCAGCTGCATCCTGCAATAGCCGCCATCACGGCGATGGACGCGGACCATCTTGACATATACGGGGACCTCGCCCACGTGCAGGAGGCCTTCAGAGAGTTCGCATCACAAGTCAGTGAGACCATAATTCTGAAATACGGGCTCCCGATAATGAAAAGCGACGTCTCTGCCAAAATATTCACGTACCACTACGACAACGAGATGGCTGATTTCCACGGGAAAAATTTCCGCCTCGATGACAATGGACACTATACCTACGATCTGGTCTATCCGGCCGGAGTGCTCTCAAACATAAAAGTAGGCACGATAGGTTGGGTCAATGTAGAGAACAGCATAGCCGCAGCCGCAATGTGTCTCAGCTACGGAATCGACGGTCAGAAGGTAAGACATGCAATCGGCAGTTTCAGAGGCGCAGTCAGAAGACTCGACGTACACATCAACCGCGAATCTCTTTGCTACATAGACGATTATGCACACCATCCGGCGGAATTGAGAAGTGCGATAAGTTCAGTGCGTCAGGTGTTTCCGGACCGGAAAATAACCGGAATCTTCCAGCCGCATCTTTATACGCGCACTCGGGATTTCGCACCGGAGTTCGCCCGGTCGCTCAGCCTTCTGGACAAACTTATTCTTCTTGACATCTACCCGGCAAGAGAGGAGCCGATAGAGGGAGTAAGTTCCGAAATGATATTCAAGGACGTGACCTGTCCCGAAAAAGTCCTTATCCATAAGGACCAGCTCATGGATTACCTCAAAAACGAGAACATCGACATCCTTATGACCATGGGTGCCGGAGATATAGACCGTTTCATCCAACCTATCGTGGAACTTCTGGAGAAAAGATAGAACATGAAGCCATTCGTACGACATATTATACACACTCTGCTCGCGGTGCTGTTCTGTGCCGGGATAGGGTTTATTGTGTATAACGTACGCACGCAAAGAAAACTTGTCACCGTAAACGGGCTCAAAGTCGAATTTGCCGATTCCCTCAAATTCGTCAGCGAAAACGACATCAAGGGCTTCCTGGCATCCAACTACGGAGCGTATATAGGTCAAAGACTTGACAGCATAAAGCTTCGTATCATCGAAACCATGCTCGAAAGCCGCAGCGCCGTGCTCGAAAGCCAGGCATGGACAACCGAGGACGGAATCCTGCACGTACGCATCACCCAGAGGGCTCCGGAGATAAGATTTGACAACGGTTCCGAAGGATACTACATAGCGGATGACGGATACGTTTTCCCGCTGCACAAAAGTTACACTGCGGAAGTCCTTTCGGTCCACGGGAACATCCCTTCAATGCCTACAAGCAGTTATAAAGGACTTGCACCTACAAGCGAAGAGCGCAGTTGGTTCTCCCAAATGCTCGAATTCAAACGGGTCGCGTACAGCAAGAAAGGACCGGCCAAGAAGATAGACAGCCTGTGGGTGGACAACAGCGGCGATTTGCGTCTGAGAGTTGCAAATGAAGAAGAGATATTCGTTTTCGGAGCCCCGGAGCAATTGGAAGACAAATTTGCCAAGATTGACAAATATTTTGCTTATATTAAGCCCCTTAAGGAAGACGGTCATTACAAAATCGTGAATCTAAAATATAAAAAACAAATAATATGCAGACAGAAAGATATATAGCATCGGCTGATCTGGGATCATCCAAAATCGCCTTGACAGTTGCCAAGGTTGACGGGGATGACATCCAGGTCATATACTATAAGGAAGTTCCGTCCGATGGGATACGATACAGTTGCATATACAATCCGCAGAGAGCGGCGGCGCCCCTGAGCAAAGTCATCCAAGATGCGGAGAACGAACTCAATATCAAGATCCTACAGGTCGTCATCGGACTACCACGCTACAATATCACCCAGGAGATAGCGAGTGCGAAAATCGAGGAAAGGGCGTGTGCGAAAACGGGCCGAACCGACCCGAACAGCTGTATCACAAGGGAAGAAATCAACACTTTAAAGAGCATCGCCATAGACTCATATCCTATTGAGAATGAAGGAAAAGAAGAGATTTATGGTGCAATAGCACAGTCTTTCTCAGCAGACGACGAGCTGGTATGCGCCAACGAAAACGACGTTATCGGTGTCGCTTCCGAGGCCATTGAAGGCAATTTCAAAATTTTCATAGGCAGCAGCAAGGCCGTCAGCAACATTGACCGTATGCTCAACAGCGCAAATGTGGCGCCGGCAAAGAAAATCTTCACCCCGACA
>HF986346.1:25479-26718 GCA_000432655.1 Bacteroides sp. CAG:1060 | reverse complement strand
CAGCCAAAGCAGTCCTTACTGATGCGGAGAAAGAAAATGGTGTGGCACTGGTAGAGATCGGAGCCGGAGTCAGCTCGCTTACCATATACAAGGGAAAGCTCCTGCGCCACTATTCCTCCATTCCGTTCGGAGGCAAGAGCATCACTTCCGACATCAAGTACGAATGCGGATTCACTGAAGAGCTCGCGGAAAACATCAAAATGGCCTTTGGAGCATGCATGCCGGACAAGTTGCAGACGCTCAACGAGAAGATTATCCAGATCAACGACAACGAGAATGGTTCATACGAGCAGCTCCCGGTCAAATACCTGTCAGAAATCATTACCAGCAGAGCCAATGAACTCATAAATGCGATACTTTTCCAGATTCAGGAAAGCGGGTATTCAAGCAAACTCCGTAACGGCATAGTACTTACGGGAGGATGCGCCAACCTCGTCAATTTCGCCAATATGATAAAAGAGCTCTCCGGATACACCGTAAGAATCGGCTATCCTCGCTCTCAGGTGTTCAGTTCCGGAGGATGTCCGGGAGTAAGCGAAACATCAGCGGCCGCATGTATAGGAATGATTCTGGAAGCCAGCAAGGACAGCAGACTCAATTGCATAGAAGAAGCGCCGGTAAGCCGGGATAAGGTCAATGAGGGCACTGACACCCAAGGCATTGACGCTCCAAGCATTGACGACAACGAAGGCAGACTCTTTGAAGACCCGCACGGGGAGGTCATCACTCCTACCAAGAAGAAAAGGGAACAGAATCATAAGATTACCTGGACCACGAAGTTAAAGCAGAAATTCACAAGCGGACTTGAAAAGTCTTTTGACAATACGGTCGGCGGACTTTTCGATGACATGAAATAATTTAAAGGAAGCACAAATGGCAGACGACAATACATTGACAATGCTAGACACCATCGCGCCAAACGATTGGGTGTCTTCAGACTCAATCATAAAAGTTTTGGGTGTTGGCGGCGGTGGCTGCAATGCAGTCAATTATATGTTCAACAAGGGCATAAAGGGCTGCAGTTTCGTGGTATGCAACACCGATTCACAGGCCCTCAGGTGCAGCAATGTTCCCGTTCAGATTCAGATGGGACGGGGACTCGGAGCCGGCACGAACCCTATCAACGGACGCAATGCGGCGCTTGAAAGTCAGGACCAGATAGACAAGATAGTACTTGATTCCAACACCCAGATGCTGTTCATTACGGCGGGAATGGGCGGCGGAACCGGCACAGGAGCG
>HF986346.1:16304-25398 GCA_000432655.1 Bacteroides sp. CAG:1060 | reverse complement strand
CCCTTCCGTTCCTCAACGAAGGCAACGAAGCCCTTTCAAGAGCGATAGACGGCATCCACGAACTGGAGAAGAATGTGGACAGTCTCCTTATCATCAATAACGAAAAGCTCCACGAGTTCTTCGGCAACCAATTGATACAGGACGCCTTCCCTCAGGCCGACGAGGTACTCTCCACAGCTGTCAGAAGCATAGTGGAAATAATCAAGAAGCCGGGACACATAAACGTCGATTTCAAAGACGTGGAAACCATGATGCGTAACAGCGGAATGGCGCTTATGGGATGCGGCGTGGGCTCCGGGCAGAACAGAATCGAAGATGCTGTAAAATCAGCTTTCGAGTCCCCGCTGCTCAACGATTTCGATCTCAAGTCGGCCAAAAAGGTCCTCGTGAACATCACCTGCGGACACAACGATCAGGGTCTCACCATGAACGACCTCAACAACATCAACATCAAAATCTCAGAGTACACCGGAAGAGCCAACAACTTCAAGCGCGGACTTATCTGGGACGATGATCCGAATATCGGCGATACCATCAAGATAACTTCCATCGTCACCGGACTGCACTTCTCGGATGTGATAGGCCAAACAAGAGATATGGGCAACTATATCATGATCAACAAGGACTTCAAATACGACAAGACCGAAATGTCCCAGACAGAAGGCATCAGCCTGGTCGCAGACAGCAGTTCCCAGCAGATAGGTTTCAACACCAAGAGCAACGTATGCAAATTCAAGTTCGACCCTGACCAGAAGCCGGCTCTCATCTTGGATAAAGGCGAAGGCATCTCCGAACTTGAGAATATTCCCGCAATCAGAAGAATACAGCAATGAGAAAAACAAGAGTAAGATTTGCGCCGTCACCTACCGGACCTCTCCACATGGGAGGAGTCAGAACGGCATTGTACAACTACCTATATGCCAAACAGAACGGTGGTGATTTTATCATAAGAATAGAAGATACGGACTCCAACAGATTCGTTCCGGGAGCGGAAGCATACATTATCGAATCGCTCAAATGGTGCGGCATCATCCCCGATGAAGGCGTGGACGAGAACGGAAAAGTAGTGGAGATTCCGTCGGAGAAACACCCGCACGCACCCTACAGACAGAGTCAGAGGAAGGGAATCTACCGCAAATACGCAGAGCAGCTCGTAGAGAACGGATTTGCATACTACGCATTTGATACCGCCGAAGAACTTGAAGAGGCCCGCGCGAACGCTGAGGCCAAAGGCGATACCTTCATATACAATCACACAACAAGGGAATCCCTTAAAAACTCGCTCAGTCTCAGTGCGGAAGAAGTCACAAAGATGCTTAACGAGAGGAATGACTGGACAATAAGATTCAAGATGCCTGAAGACCACATCGTCAAGATGGACGATCTCATAAGAGGGCATATTGAGGTCAACAGTTCCACCCTTGACGACAAGGTCCTGTGGAAAAAAGCTGACGAACTTCCTACATATCACCTGGCCAATATCGTTGACGACCATCTTATGGAAATCACCGAGGTCATACGCGGAGAGGAATGGCTTCCGTCGCTTCCGCTCCATTACCTGCTGTACCAGGCGTTCGGATGGGAGGGCACAATGCCTCATTTCGCCCACCTTCCACTCCTTCTGAAGCCGGTGGGCAACGGAAAACTCAGCAAGCGTGACGGTGACAAGATGGGATTCCCGGTATTTCCGCTCAAATGGACCAATCCGGCAGGAGAGACGTCAAGAGGATACCGCGAAGACGGATATTTCCCGGAAGCGTTCGTAAACTTACTCGCCATGCTGGGCTGGAATCCCGGTACCGAACAGGAAATATTCTCCATGGATGAGCTCATCAAAGCATTTTCCCTTGACAAGGTGGGTAAATCAGGAGCCAAATTCAACCCGGAGAAGGCCAAATGGTTCAACAAGGAATACCTCCGGATGAAACCTGACTCCGAGCTTGCAGAGTTGTTTATGCCTATGCTCGAAGCAAAGGGAATAAAAGCCGAAAAAGCTTATGTAGAGAAAGTTGTAGCGCTCATAAAGGAGCGGGCAAGTTTTGTGGCGGACTTCTGGACTATCGCATCATACCTGTTCATAGCACCTTCAGAGTTCGAGAAATACGGGGTAAAGGCAGGAGCCGCCTCCGCCAAGCCTTCAGATCCGAACAGAGTTGCCGACCCACGCGCAAAAGTCTATGACGACTCTCTCACCGCACCTTTCCTTGCAAAGGATGTGGACAAATTCTGGAAAGCGGAATTCTACGATGAGGCATTGGATGCAATGAAGAATTCGGAAGCCGACACCCTCGAAGAATATATCAGGGAGAAAGGTCTTCCTCTTGGCAAAGTAATGAACTGCATAAGGCTCGCCCTGACTGGAGCGTCCAGCGGCCTCGGAATAGCCGACATCATCTCATTCATCGGAAAGGATGCGGCTTTGTCCCGAATGGAGTTTGCCAAAGAAAGGCTCGGCTAATCAAGAAGGGAAATCACTTCATCAAGAGATATGGCGTCTTCGATTCCGAAGCCGCCATTTTTCGTGCGGCGAAGAGAACTCAGAAACGCACCTCCGCCCAGGGCCTCTCCGAGGTCGCGGGCAAGGGCCCTGATATAAGTCCCCTTACTGCATTCCACCCGAAGCATCGCCGTGGGCAGGCTACGCCCGCTCAAATCCGCCACATTAATCCTTGAAGATCGCCCCTCCGCAATCTCCGGGCAGGCAAAGGTTTTAACGGAATAGGACTCAAGTTCCAGAGAATAGATATTTACCTTATTGGCCTGAATCAAATCGCTCCCCTCCTCCAGACGTCCCTGGCCGTAAAGCTTACGGGCAGTCTCATAAGCACGCACGCCGTCCACGGACTTGGCGCTGAAAAGAGGTGCCACCTGCATGTGTTCTCCTACAAAACGAGGCAGCACATCAAGAATCTGACGCTCCGAAGGACGGCATTCAGGGAACTCATGGTCAATATCCTTCTCAAGATCAAACGAAGGTGTGGTGGCTCCGAAAGTAACCCCCGCAAGATACTGCTTCGCGGAAGCCTGAAGTTCTTCCGCGCGCTTGGTGGCCGGGCCTATGCAGACAAGAAGAATGCCGGTCGCGAGGGGATCCAGAGTCCCGGCGTGACCGACCTTCAGGTTCTTCTTCCCAAAATGTCTTATGGCCAAATACTTGACCTTACGTATAACATCGGCTGATGTCCACCTGTAAGGCTTGTCTATAGGAAGCACTATCCCTTCCGGATAGTCTTCTATGGCATGCGAAAGTCCGTTACTTAACAGGGATCTTGTCAATTCTTCTCTGATGTCTGCCGCCGGCGAATTCGGTCTTCATCCAGGTGGAGACCATCATGACCGCCATGCGATATGAAACAAATCTTGCCGGCATCACCAGAACATTGGCATTATTGTGCTCTTTGACAAGTCCCGCAACAGCCTGATTCCAAGCGAGTCCGGCTCTTATTCCTTGATGATGATTGAGTGTCATGGCCATTCCGTTACCCGTGCCGCAAATGGCAATCCCCTTATCGACCTTTCCACTTTCCACCGCCTCGGCAAGAGGGTGTGCGAAATCACTGTAATCACAACTCTCCAGGCTGTCTGTCCCGAAATTCACGACTTCATATCCCTTCTTCAGAAGATATGCGATAAGCTTGGTCTTGTACTCAAGGCCTGCATGATCACTGCAAATACCTATAGTCATAATATAATAGTATTACAAGACGAAGATACATATTTTTCGTATCTTTGCCAAATACTCCCTCCTTGTGGAGAATCACATACTACTATAATACTGACACTACATGAGTTTCATTAATGATAATTTCCTTCTCTCCTCGGAGACGTCTCGTGAACTTTTCCATTCCCACGCCAAATCGCTTCCAATAATCGATTATCACTGCCATCTGTCACCTCAGCAGATTGCACAGAACATCCAGTTCCGCGACATCACCCAGTTATGGCTCGTTGACGGACACGCCGGCGACCATTACAAATGGAGGGCCATGCGCGCAAACGGAGTGAGCGAAGACTATATCACAGGAGGAAAACACTCCGCATGGGAGACATTCGAGAAATGGGCGGAAACCATGCCATACACCCTGCGTAATCCCCTTTACCACTGGAGCCACCTTGAACTCAGCCGCGTATTCGGTATAGAAAAGGCCCTTAACCCCGCTACTGCAAGGGAAATCTTCGAAGAGTGCAACGCCAAACTGGCGACACCGGAGTTCAGAGGCCAGGCGCTGATACGCAAGTTCAACGTAGAAACGGTCTGCACCACAGATGACCCGGCAGACAATCTTGTGTGGCACAAACAAATAGCAGAACACCCTTTCGGGACCCGGGTTCTGCCTACTTGGAGGCCTGACAAGGCTATGGCCATTGAGGCTACGTCGGCTTACCGGAACTACATCAACACACTTTCAGAAGCCGCCGATATGGAAATACGCAGCTACTCCGAACTGCGTGAAGCCCTGCAGAAAAGACACGACTACTTCGAGTCCATGGGCTGCCGTCTGTCCGATCACGGACTCAGCACTTTCTACGCCTGCGACTATACGGAAGCAGAGATTGAAAGAATCTTCAACTCCGTACTGGAAGGAAAAGAGCCTTCGGCTGCAGAAGTGGACAAATTCAGAAGCGCGTTCCTTTTTGACCAGGGCATTATGGACGCCAAGTCCGGTTGGACGCAGCAGTTCCATGTAGGACCTATACGCAACAACAACAGCCGCATGTTCCGCGCAGCGGGACCTGACACGGGGTACGATTCAATCAACGATCTTCCTCTCGCAGAAGCAGGCAACAGATTTTTCGACAGGCTCGAAAATGAAGGCAAGCTGGCCAAAACCATTCTCTACTGTCTGAACCCTAAAGACAATGAGACTCTTATGAGCATGGCCTATAACTTCAACGACGGAAGCATTCCGGGAAAGATGCAGTTCGGCTCCGGGTGGTGGTTCCTCGATCAGGAATCGGGAATGAGACGCCAGATAGAGTGCCTGTCCATGCTTGGACTGCTCAGCAGATTCGTGGGCATGCTCACAGACTCCAGAAGTTTCATAAGCTATCCGCGCCATGAATATTTCAGACGCATATTGTGTGATATAATAGGTTCCGATGTGGAGAGCGGACGTATCCCGGCTTCTGAAATGGACAGAGTAAGACAGATGGTGGAAGACATCTCGTACTACAACGCCAAGAACTATTTCAAGTTCTGAGAATAAAACAAGGGTGCATCCTTTGAGAGAATCTCAGGATACACCCTCGCTATATAAATATTATGGGCCGGCCGTCTACCGGTCCATAATTGTTTAGAATGCAAAGACAAGTCTTACATCTGCCACACCAAATGTACTGTAACTGATTGTAGATATGCCGGCATAGAACGATACAAGCCTTGCAGCATATGATATGCCGCCATTGCTAAAATATGTCCAGCTGTGGGATGAGGACCATACAGCCCCTGTTGATGCAGAGAAGAGGTCTCTTTCAGCTTCAGGAATTTTCTCAACATAAGAATCAAGGAATACCATCATGTCAGCGCAATAGCTTGCATCAACGAGAAGGTCGCCATTACCATTAAAGTCATTTACAGTGTCAGCTGAAATGTCAGCCTTGCCAAGATTGCGTAAGATATCATAAAGCTGACCGACAGACGGAAGATACCATCCGGTAGTATAACTCGGGACAGCGACCTTGCTTCCGAATTCAACAGCTGCAGAGAAGGCAGGATACCAGCCTTTCTTCATATCTTCCGCCCTGCGGGTACGGATGACCACATTGTTCCAATATCCGTTGATATCAGCATTGTTGAGCTCATAGGACTTCTTATAATCCTTTACGTCTGTAATGAAAGGAAGATACATTCCCGGGAAATCCGGGTCTTCAACACTCTCATCGCGGTTGCCGTCATCTTTACCTGC
Source organism: Bacteroides sp. CAG:1060 (assembly GCA_000432655.1). Taxonomy (GTDB): domain Bacteria; phylum Bacteroidota; class Bacteroidia; order Bacteroidales; family UBA932; genus Cryptobacteroides. The sequence goes on along the minus strand of HF986346.1, from coordinate 19,492 downwards.
AGGATAGTCATCAAACCATTTCATGGACGTTTTCCCGTCATATTCAGGCATTTTCGCGGAAACGACCAATGCATGGACATCACCAAGGAGCTCTTTTTCCTTCTTGGAGAAACGGGATCTGTCTGTCTGGAAAATAACACCGGCCACTCCGGACGGTACCTTCTCCATTTCCTTAACCTTCTCTACAGGAAGAATAGAACCATCACTGTAATAAAGGTCACCGATAGCCAGATTACGATTTCCGCCATCCTTCACATTACCTTCATTCACAAAGGACGCAACGCCAGGCTTGCCGCTCAAAGGAATATCGAAAGACTTGGCTACTCCGGCATCTTTATAACTCACTTTTATGCTCATCCCTTCTGCAGGATAGTAAAAATAGGCATTATATGATGGATATACACCAGGCACAATGGTCTTTCCTCCAAGAGAAGCCTCGATATTGGTATAGCTTGAAGGAGTCATATATTTGAATCCGTTGACGGTCGTATATGCGGTACCATCTGAAAGGCTCCAGGCCGCTACGGAAAGGAAGTGCTCAAAAGTTGCATTCACGTTCACGGCAGTCTCTGTCTTCACTACCGGTGCCGCAGCTACCATTACATCAGCCTCTGCGAGATTGAAGGAAGACTGATCTTCCACAGATTGAGTCTTTGCCAATCCTTTAAAGAACCCCGCAGCATCCGAAGCCGTCTTATCTACAAGACTGGAAGCGGAAGCAGAATAAGGCATGTACACAAAACAGGTTTCTTTCCCAGACACACTAACTTCCTTCTCACTTGTCCACTTCTGACCGTCGAAGGAGAGCAAAACATTGTCTTCAACAATCTGCCCGTCGCGAACAAGGAACAGTCCGGCCTGATCTCCGGACATGAAATTCCGGGAGAAATGTCCGGTACTGCCATCGGAGGCGGTAAATCCCTGATCGGAAAGTGTCACCCCAATAGGAAGATCTACGACAGGGTCGATGGTTGGTGTTTTAGAACATCCGGTGAAATGGAGAGAAACCAACACCAATGCGCCAGACACGATTGAAAGGGTGCAGAGGCGCTTCATAGAGGAAAAATTGAACATAAAAAATTATTAGAGAAATTTTTACCTGGAAAATATTCTGGCCCTCCAGGTAATGCCAATATCAATATTGTTGACTTTATCGCGATTGTTGCGGAAGAACACTGCATGAAGACGGAGCCTGTCATTTCCCAACGGGAAATACTCTACTCCGGCACCACCGTAAAAGAACTCCGATCCGGCCGTGAAGGCAAGATCATAAGAAGCTCCGTCTGCATCCACATTGGCGGCATCATTGCGCTCATACCCGAACTTGCTGCACAGGTTCCACTTGCCTATGCTCCATACCGCATTGGCTATCAGGCTCCAGTCCGAGAAAAACATACGCTTCTGGTGGAACGAGGCCCTGTTGATGAAATCGACATCCACGAAAAACCTGTCAGTGTGGAATTTGTTGCCAAGAGATATCCAATTCATCATCTTGCCACGCTCATCTTCTACCAAGTTCACGCTCCAGATGGTATCCCACCATGAACTGAAGCCGCCATTCCAATACAAATTGTAAGAATATCTGTTGTCTGTAACCGGAGAAACCGGAGACGGCACCACCTGAAAGACCACATCCTGCCCCTTAACCGGGCTGTAGGTCACGGAAGCACCGAACGCATAATACAGATGAAGATTGCTGCTGAACGCTCCAAAGTAATACACATCGATAGGCGGCGCGTCTATTTCGTACCCTCCGACAAGTATCGGCTGCTTTCCGGCAGTAAGTGCCCAATGCTCCGACATATCCCATTTAAGGTACAGAAAATCTGTGGCATTGAACGGATTGGCAGCGTTTACTCCCTTGTTGAACCGATGCCGGATACGGAAAGAGAGATTGTCCGACAGAGTACCAAGCACGTGCAAATTCAAATATTCACCCTGAAAACGTGAGCCATACGCATCATCGTCAAACTGCTGATGGAACGCCGCCCTCGTATCAATGGATATTTCATCCACTCCGGCCCCATTACCAGCGTAACAATATGCTCCGACGAGCAAAACTGCTACAGAGAGGACAAGTCTCCTTTTCATAATTACGCCATTAACTTTTTATATTTGAATACTTTAGGCTCATCTCCAAGCCTTGCCTTACGATTCTCTTCATACTCGGTATAATCCCCCTCGAAAAAGTACACGCTTCCATCGCCCTCAAAGGCAAGAATATGCGTAGCGATTCGGTCAAGGAACCATCTGTCATGGGAAATCACCACGGCGCACCCGGCAAAATTCTCAAGTCCGTCCTCCAGAGCGCGTATCGTGTTGACATCCACATCATTGGTAGGCTCATCCAGAAGAAGGACATTTCCTTCATCCTTAAGTGTAAGCGCGAGATGGAGCCGGTTGCGCTCTCCTCCTGACAACACGCCGCAGAGCTTTTCCTGATCCTGTCCGGAGAAGTTGAACCGGGACACATAGGCCCTCGCCGGGACTTCCCTGCGACCCAGTTTCACAAAATCCGAATCCTGCGCTATCGTCTGATACACAGTCTTTTCCGGATCTATGCTCTTGTGCTGCTGATCCACATAAGAGAGCTTTACTGTCTCCCCTATTTCAATGTCACCGCTATCAGGAGCCTCAAGTCCCATTATCATCCTGAACAATGTGGTCTTACCGGCACCGTTAGGACCGATCACGCCCACTATTCCGGCAGGAGGCAGCACAAACGACAAATGCTCGAACAGCAGTTTGTCCCCATAAGCCTTGGACACATCATGGAACTCAATAACCTTGTTGCCAAGTCTCGGACCATTAGGGATATATATTTCCAGTGCAGCCTCTTTCTCCTTGGCATCCTGGGCGGAAAGCTTCTCATAAGCACCAAGCCTTGCCTTACTCTTGGCCTGACGGGCCTTCGGTGCCATACGAACCCATTCCAACTCCCTCTCGAGAGTCTTGCGACGCTTGCTCTCCTGTTTCTCTTCAAGCTGAAGACGCTTGCTCTTCTGCTCGAGCCATGAGGAATAATCTCCTTTCCATGGAATACCTTCGCCGCGGTCAAGTTCCAGAATCCAGCCTGCCACATTATCAAGGAAATACCTGTCATGGGTCACCGCAATGACAGTGCCCTTATACTGCTTCAGGTGCTCCTCCAGCCATTGAATGGACTCTGTATCAAGGTGGTTGGTAGG
>HF986346.1:6935-16279 GCA_000432655.1 Bacteroides sp. CAG:1060 | reverse complement strand
TCCAACAGCAGCACGTCAGGCTGACGAAGCAGCAGACGGCACAATGCCACCCTGCGGCGCTCGCCACCGGAAAGCGTGCTGACAGAAGCATCCGGAGGTGGACAATTGAGTGCATCCATCGCTCTTTCGAGCATCGAATCAACCTCCCAGCCGTTGCAGTGATCTATCTTTTCGGTCAGTTCCCCATGGCGCTCGATAAGAGCAGCCATCTCATCATCGCTCATCGGCTCACAGAATTTCATGTTCACCTCCTCGTACTCTTTGAGGAGGTCCATGGTCTCCTGCACACCTTCGCGAATGACGTCGATAACCGTCTTGGACGGATCGAGCTGTGGCTCCTGCTCAAGATACCCTACACTGTAGCCCGGACTCCACACCACCTCTCCCCTGTACTGAGTCTCAATACCAGCGATAATTTTCATAAGGGTGGACTTTCCGGAGCCGTTGAGTCCTATTATGCCTATCTTGGCACCATAGAAAAACGACAGATATATGTCTTTGAGTATTACTTTATTGTTGTTCGGAAGGGTCTTCCCCACTCCGTTCATTGAGAAAATTATTGTTTCGTCCGCCATTGCTATTTACTGATAATGGATGGATTGGAGGCTACGATTGCACTTCCGTATCTATAATATGTATCTACGGCCTTCATATCAAGTCCGGAAGGTTCGCTATCTGCCTCTCCGCTGCATATCCGGCCGATAAGCTCCTGCATATCAGATATATATTGAAATCCCATCTCCTTATCTCCCAGTTCCGGAAGCCAGTCTCTCTGCCAGTAATGTCCGCCGAAAACTCTAAGATTGTCCTTATCAATATTATTCTCGTCAAGATATGTCAGAAACGCAGTGAACCCCTGTACATAGTCTTCGAACCCGGCCTTGTTGAAAATCCACACCCCGTGACCGGAGCCTATGGCATCGCCGGTGAATACAAGATTTTTGTCCTTTACGAAGAATACAACCGAGCCTGGAGTGTGTCCCGCCACCTTCAAACTCTCCACCTCCATGCCTCCAAGAGAGAACGTATGCCCCTCATCATAAATATATGACCTGTCTGCAGGCACGCGATCCGCTAATTTACCGAAATCCGTACGCGGAAGGGCAAAGCGCACATCCGCATCGTCAATAAATGCATGAAGCATGCCCGTATGGTCACCGTGATTGTGCGTAAACGTAATGGTAAGAGGCTTGCCTCCGGAAAGCTTGTGTACAATATCACGCAGATACTTGTCCGCATCGTCCGCCCATTTGATATCATTGGACAAATCTATCAAAAGAGCGCTGTCCGACCCTTTCAGAAGATACATGTCCGAGCAGTTGTTGAAATGCATCTTGTTGCCTTCCGCATCGAAAGTCTCTCCCGCAGGATTCTTCGCATTGCTGTCCTCTATCCTGTAAATGCCACGGTCAACCTTGCTGACCGTATAAGGCGAATCAGCGCCGCTGCTGCAGGAAAGCAGCAACAACGCTGATACGCATAAAGCTGAAAGCTGTATGTGTGTCATAATTACATTATTCTACAAACGCCACTATTTCTCCCTTTACAACATCCTTTCCCTGCGGAGCGGTAACAGCCACAATCCGGCCATCCACAGCAGGAATCACCTCCTCATTGCCATAATATGTCTGGACATATCCGCAAACCTTGCCGGCCTTGACAGGAGTACCTGCCACAGGAGCCTTTGAATCATCAATGACATCTATCTGCCAGAGCATCTTTCCTTTCACAGGTGCCTGAACCGGACGTGCCTTAGGGAATTTCTTGACATATTCGTCTATATCAAATTCCGGCATTTCCACTACCGGACGGGTGACTACTATCGGAGCACCGGCCTTTGCCTTGAGTTCCGCCAGTTCCTTATTGAATCTATCCTTGGCAATTCCGCTCTTGTAGTCGCGATACTGTCTTTCGTGCATGGCAAGTTCGAAGAGTTCCTCATCATCCTGACCGCAATCCCATCCTTCATCCTTCATCATCTGACGGAACTTAGGAAGCTCATCAGGATACTCGTCCTGAGGATTTCCGGTATAGAACTCCATTCCCTTCTCCTTGGCCAGAGATACAATCTCCGGAGCAAGTTTGCCAGGGAGTTTGCCCATCTTTCCAAGTATCATTCCCCAGGTATCCTTGTCGATAGTGCTGAAACGAGGCTTGTTCTGGCTGAGGGCAAGCAGATTCATAAGTGCGGTATTCTTGACATACTGGCTGAACGGAGTTACGAGTGGAGGATAGCCAAGGCGTGGCCATACATATTCCACTTCCTTGAACAGCTTGACCATAAGGGCGTCGAGCGTACTTTCAGGCTTGCCGTTGGCGCGTTCAGAAGCATTGATAGCCGCTTTGAATCCTTTGAGATCGGCCATCATTGAGCCCATCATTCCACCAGGAAGACCGCAACCTACAAGCAGAGAGGTCATCTTGGCGTTGCTCGGATTGATCCAGTAACCCAGGAAGTCATCGATAAACTCCTGCGTCAGAGAACGAACCTCCATATAGGCGTCCATATTGACGTCCTTTACAAGGAACCCGTCAGCCTTGAGCATCTGCTGGATGGTGATCACGTCCGGATGAACCTTTCCCCATGAAAGCGGCTCCACAGCCACATCAATATAATCCGCTCCGGCACGGGCCACCTCCAGCATTGAAGCAGGAGAGAATCCCGGACCGCTGTGTCCATGGTACTGAACGATTAACTTAGGATATTTGGTCTTGATGCGCTTGGTAAGCTCGGCAAGGAACGTCGGACGGCCTATACCGGCCATGTCCTTAAGACAAATCTCGTCCGCACCGAACTCCGCAAGTTTGTCAACAAGACTCATATAGTACTCCACGGTGTGTATCGGAGAGTTGGTAATGGAAAGCGCAGCCTGGGAAATCATGCCCGCTTTCTTCGCGAACTCTATTGAGAGCTTGAGGTTTCGCGGATCATTGAGACCGCAGAAAGAGCGGGAGATATCCGTTCCCTGAGCTTTCTTGACCTTGAACATAAGTTCGCGAACATCAGCAGGAACAGGATTCATTCTCAATCCATTAAGACCTCTTTCAAGCATGTGCGTCTGAATGCCTACCTTATGGAAAGGTGCCGTCCATTTACGCACGGACACATTAGGGTTCTCACCATAAAGAAGGTTAACCTGCTCAAACGCACCGCCATTGGTCTCCACACGATCGAAGCACCCCATATCTATAATCGCAGGCGCAACCCTGACAAGTTGGTCCACCCTCGGCTGATATTTGCCGGAGGACTGCCACATATCTCTATAAACGAGAGAAAATTTAATCTCTTTTGACATATTCTCCTATTCTATTTTTATTCCAATCACACAAAGATAATTCTTTTTTTGAGTATTCTCTTGCAATCCCGAAAAATCTTTGTACCTTTGTCACTCCAAACTGACACGGTGCGATTAGTTCAGTTGGTAGAGCACCAGATTGTGGTTCTGGGTGTCGTGGGTTCGAGCCCCACATCGCACCCCAAATTGGAAAGAGAACGATTTTGATGTCGTTCTCTTTTTGTTTTCCCCGGTGAGGCGGGCTGCGCTTTTTGCACTGGCCTCCTCTTTTCTGGCAGCTGTGGCATTCGCTGCAGGCAATGCCTTCTCATTTTTGGTATTTGTGATAGTCGCTGCAGACAATACCTTCTCATTTTTGGCTTTGTGATACTCGATGCAGGCAATGCTCTTCTCATTTTTGGCTTTGTGGCATTCGGTACCGGAGAGGGCCTTCTATGGTACGGAATATGCGTGCCGTGCTCAAAAAGGCTTCCTGGGGTACGCGACGCATTTTCAGAGGCATTCGGTGTAAAAAACAGGCGTTTCTGGTACAGAGGAGATATTCGGTACCGGAAACCCCCTTCTCTGGTACGAACAGATCACTCGGTGCCGAAAAGGGGGAAATCAGCCGTGTTTGGGTTGCTATTTCAAAGTTTGTATAATTTGAGAGACATCCGCATCGGATAGATTAAACCATTCGCCACGGATTCGTTTTGAAGCGAATGTAGAATGCAAGGCACTTTCAATTGCGGTTGCAATTTGGCGGGATGGAAACTGCTTTGCACATATCTTTTCAATTGTAGGCTTTTCACTTTGGAGAGTTTTCTCCCTATACTCTGGGTGATTAGAAATACCTATTTTATGATAACCATTGGAGGTGTCAACCATTAAGTAAACAAAACACGCTTCTTCTGTGTCCTCCCTTGTTTTCTCTACAGTTGAAGGTGCATTCTCTTCTGCTACGATTCCAAGCTCATCTAGTGCCAGCAAATACTGTTTAGTATATCGCTTAAAAAGAAGTGATGAAAATGGGAAACAATAATCACTCCTGCACTCGTTTTTTAATAAATGAGGCGCATCACCATTAGAATGCTCTATTTTAACCGATGTCCATCCCTTATCAGCAAAAGTGGCAATATTATTATTAAAGATAGGGATGATAGACATATTGCTATAATAGGAGTGCTCTATCTTTCCTGGAGAACTCGTTACAGGAAATGACAAATATGAGTTATCCTCAAATTTAAAAGTGATGGTATCATTCTTTTTTATGGAAATTTTTTTCTTGTCAAAAAAGACGCATAAAACAGGCCGTTTATTATCTATTGAAAAAGAAAGCATAAGGTAGTTAATCCAAAATCCATTTTGAAGTTTGGAAAAACTTCCAATGAAACCCTTGCCTGCTATTCTATACCAACATATTCTTTTCTCTGAAGAAAACTCATCTTCTTCAATGGTAAATGAAGTAGGGTAGTAAGCAGTAACAATCTCTTCTATCGAAGAATATAGAGAGAACAGAGTTCCTCCCTCTTTTGTTCCCCACGTACTATCACCTCCAGGGTTGTAAGCATATCCTTCATAATCGGATTTGAGGAGATAACTACCGACTTGTTCTTTATCTAAATACTTTCTTCCTTCTTTCCATTTATAAACACTAAATAAAACTATATCGTCTCCCTTTTTTACAAACACCCCCGTTGAGACTAGACAACGTTGACAAATTCCTGCACAATCCATAGGGATTATCCCCTGTGGGAGAAGAGAACTAGAGAATACGATATCTTGCTTCATCTGCTATTATATTTTGCTTCAAATATACACACTTTTTATCTTAAAATTTTAGGGTGATACATTCTGACTGGGTGTGTCACCCTATTTTTAATTTTAAGTTAAGAAATGATAATAGAGTCCCTCTCCAAGGGGAAACAACACTAAAAAGGACAAATCTTGCGACTTGTCCTTTTTAGTAGCGGGGGCTGGACTCGAACCAACGACCTCCGGGTTATGAGCCCGACGAGCTACCAACTGCTCTACCCCGCGATGTTTGAGAGCACAAAGGTAGGCATTAGTTTTGAATTTACAAAATTTTTCTCCCTATTATTGCAAATACTCCGCTCAGCAGCGCGATTCCTGCCCGTTCCAAGATTATTCTCCACCGCAGAGGAACTGAGCCATTGACTCGAAATCATCTTTGGCAAAAGAGCACTGCTGCCCGGATTCGAGGCTTTTGATATTAACCTGTCCGGCTTCCATTTCCGAAGATCCATTAATGGAGATGAAAGGGATATTCTTGCGCTGAGCATAATCAAACTGCTTTTTGAGCTTGCAGGTGTCGGGATACAGTTCCACCGGAATGCCCCTGTCGCGCAGTGCTGCCGTTATCGGCATGAGATACTCAAGCGTGCTCCTGTCCATATTGGCAAACAGCACCTTGGTGGAACTTGAGAGATCTTTCGGGAACTTCTCAAGACCTTTGAGCACATCATAGATGCGATCCGCTCCGAAACTGATACCGACCCCGGACATGTCAGGCAGGCCGAAGATCCCGGTAAGATTGTCATAACGCCCTCCCCCACAAATACTTCCAATCTGAAAATCAAGTGCTTTAACCTCAAAAATAGCTCCGGTGTAGTAGTTCAACCCCCTGGCAAGGGAAAGATCCATCTCTACCGGAACGCGCACGCCGGCTGCACGTATGAACCCGAACAATTCCTCAAGCTCATCCAAACCCTTGAGTCCGATTTCCGAACCGCTCATCAGCGAGCGCATCGCCCCAAGCTTCTCCTCAGTGCTGCCGTTCAACAGCAGAACCGGTTCAAGTATCGACAGGGCCTTCTCGTCAAGCCCTTTGCCCCGAAGCTCGTCCTTAACGGCATCAAGACCTATCTTGTCAAGTTTGTCAATGGCCACCGTGATATCAACGACATGGTCCGGATGTCCGCATACCTCAGCAAGCCCGGTAAGCACCTTGCGGTTGTTGATTTTCAGCAGAACCCGCACATCGAACTTTTCGAACACCTTGTCCACTATCTGCACCAGTTCCAGTTCACACAACTGGCTACGGCTGCCTATGGCATCCACATCGCACTGGTAGAACTCGCGATAACGCCCTTTCTGAGGACGGTCCGCACGCCACACAGGCTGAATCTGGAAACGCTTGAACGGGAACGAAAGCTCATTCTGATGCTGAACCACATATCTTGCAAACGGGACAGTAAGGTCATACCTCAACCCCTTTTCGCACACCTGAGGCGTAAGGGGCTTCTGCATGTCTACGGAAGCGAATGCATCTCCGGAATTAAGAATCCTGAAGAGAAGTTTATCCCCCTCGTCGCCATATTTACCCATAAGGGTGGAAAGATTCTCCATAGCCGGAGTATCTATCTGCGAATATCCGTATGTGCGGAATACGGAACGGACCGTATCGAATATATAATTCCTTTCGGCCATCTCCTGCGGACCGAAATCTCTTGTCCCTTTGGGAATTGAAGGTTTTTGTGCCATTTGCATTTGATTTAAGTCACAAAGTTACTACATTTGTCCAAATTATAGTTATATATAAGGATGAAAGATTTTCTTAAAACTACTCTTGCCGTCATCTGCGGCACTCTGTTAACCTCAGCATTATTCTTCTTCTTAGTCGCCGGTTTCTTCGGCTCATTGCTGGCTTTCAGCGAATCTACGCCAGTACTTCCCCAATCGGGCGTCCTGGTGGTAGACATGAGCAAGATTGTACTGTCGGAACAGACCAAGAAATCAGATCCGGTATCATCCCTTAGGGGCGGCAATATCAGCGCCATCGGTATATGGGATGCCATCAGTGCCATCAACACCGCAGCTACAGACCCGGGAGTCAAATACATATATTTGAAGACCGATCTCAATGCATCAGGAATCAGCGCACTCGAAGAGTTCAGAAAGGCGCTTTCCGACTTCAGAATCAATAGCGGAAAGCCTGTCATATCCTACATAGAGTCTCCATCTACCGGGAGTTATTACCTTGCATCGGTAGCCGACAAAGTCTATATGACCTCCTATCTTGGTGCCACGACCCTCGTCAACGGCGTGTCTTCGCAAATGATTTTCCTTGGAGACCTGCTCAACAGGCTTGGCATCAACGTCCAACTCATAAAACACGGCAAATACAAATCTGCCGGGGAGATGTACACGCGAAGCTCCTCAACTCCGGAAAACAGGGAGCAGAACCAGAGAATGGTGGATGCCTTGTGGGAGGTGATATCTTCCGATATCGCCGAGAGCCGCGGACTCGACATAGAGGACGTCAATTCCGCTGTCAACGACCTCAAGCTCAACCTTCCCGAAGATTTCCTTCGCTGCGGCTTCGTGGACGAACTCATGACCAGCGAACAACTTGAGGACAAACTCGCAGCACTGGCCCTGGCCGACAATTTCAAAGATGTAAGCATGATTCCTTTCTCGGACTATGTCGCCGTCAAGACAGCTGTCAGCACAGCCAAGAAAGAAATAGCCGTCATCTATGTTGACGGAGAGATTGTGGACGGTAGCGCAAGCAGCGATGTGGCCGGAGACAGATTCGCCAGAGTAATCGCCAAGGCAAGGGCCGATTCCTCCATCAAGGCAGTCGTCCTCAGGGTCAACTCTCCGGGCGGCAGCGTACTTGCCAGCGAAAAGATAAAGCACGAGCTCGACCGTCTCAAGGAAGACAAGCCTCTGATTGCTTCATACGGAGCATACGCGGCTTCCGGCGGATACTGGATTTCCAACAACTGTGACAAGATTTATTCTGACGCAACTACATTGACCGGCTCCATCGGCGTCTTCGGAGTTGTCCCGGATTTCTCCAAAGTTGCGAAAAACACACTCCACGTAGGTGTTGAGAGCGTAAGTTCCAACAAACACGCCGACATGTACGGACTGATGAGGCCTTTTGACAAGAGCGAATACGCCTACATGCAGACCTCCATCGAAAGCATATATGACAGATTCACCGCTACCGTATCGGAAGGACGCTCTCTTCCGGTGGAGACCGTGGATGCCATCGGACAGGGACGCGTATGGACAGGATGCGATGCTTTGGACATTCATCTGGTGGACGAGATTGGTTCTCTGGAACAGGCCATCCTCTATGCTGCCGACTGCGCCGGAGACCCGGACATCAGATCATGGAGAATCGAAGGATATCCTCGCCCTCAGACTCAGATGGAGATGATTATGAGCATGCTTGGCGGAGATGACGACACATCAGCGCAGGCACGCATCTTCAAGAGACTTTCTACTCTGAAATCGCCGCAGATACTTGCACGCATGGACACCGAAATAACCGTACAATAATGAAAAGATTACTGTTTTTAGCAGTGGCCGCGCTTATGAGTGCCGCCTGCTGCCAGACTTCCAACTCGGAAGCAGAAGCCGTGGACAACGTGATAATGAGCCGCAGGAGCATCAGGAATTACAAACAGATTCCTGTATCCCGTGATACCATGCAGGTAATTCTGAAAGCCGGCATCAACGCGCCAAACGGGCAGAACAGACAGTCGTGGGAAATAAGAGTGGTGGACAATCCGGACACCATGTCTGAAATAAAAGCTGCAATGTCCGCAGCCAATCCGGACGTCCCTATGGCCGGCGACAGTTTCCGCAACGCACCGGTGATGGCATTCATCGCTGCAGATACAAGTTATGACTTCTCCCTTCTGGACTGCGGAATGCTGTCGGAGAATATGGTTCTTTCCGCATGGTCCATGGGTGTCGGTTCCATCTGCCTTGGCAGTCCGGTGCGCTTTCTCGACGGCTCCGAGAGCATCCGTTCCAATCCGGAAATCCGCAAGGTCATGGATAAGCTCGGCTTCAGCGAAGGCTACCAGCTCGTCCTCTGCGTAGGATTCGGATACCCTCTTGAATCGCCTGACGCCAAGCCGCGCGATGAGAGCAAATTCAGGTTTGTGGATTAGTTCCCGGCGCTTCATAAAGGCTCTTTTTGCAAAAAGGGTCTTTTTAGAGAAATATTTTGCAGATTTGAAATAATTTTCTAAATTTGCAGTCCCAATTCGGGATGGAGAGGTGGTAGAGTGGTCGATTACGGCAGTC
>HF986346.1:0-6882 GCA_000432655.1 Bacteroides sp. CAG:1060 | reverse complement strand
CCGGGGGTTCGAATCCCTCCCTCTCCGCAAACAATTTGAAGCTCAGCGCAAAGCGCTGGGCTTTTTTCGTGCAGGCCCGTCAGGAGCTTGCTCCTGTAAGGGCTTGTGCGGAAAAAGACCATAGGCCGTCAGGCCGTGAGCTTCAAATAGCTTGCAAGGGCCCCTCCGGCGAGGAGGGAGGGATGTGGCGCACGAAGTGCGGCAAATCCCACGTCTATCTCCCGACTTCTTCTGCAGCGAAGTTAATGACGAAAGCAGAGTCTCTGCTGGATATTGGGTACTATCGCCTTGGCTTTTTCCTGCATTTAAAATGGATATCTGCATTTTACATTTTTGACGAAAATGACAAAAATGTAAAATAAGAGATTGGAGTTTACCACATTTCACTATATTTGCACTTTACAAGAATGACATAAATGGCAAAAATATAAAATACGATATGATTAAACGAGATTTATATTTGCAACAGCTGATTGCAGGAAAAGGGAACGGATTGATTAAAATTATCACTGGAATCCGTAGATGCGGTAAGTCTTTCCTTCTTTTCAATCTTTTTTATAAGCATTTGATTGAAAGCGGAATCCCTTCTGACCATATTATCAAAATTGCATTTGATGATTGGAGTTTCCGGAATTTATGCGACCCGAATGAACTTATGCCGTTTCTAAATACTCAGATGGTTGACAACGAAATGTATTACCTCCTATTTGATGAGGTACAGTTGCTTGGTGAGTTCGTTCCGGTACTCAACGGGCTATTGCGAAGAGAGAATGTTGACATTTATGTAACTGGCAGTAATTCTCGTTTTTTGGCAACTGATGTAGTCACTGAATTTCGAGGCAGAGGAGACCAGATTCATGTTTTTCCTCTTTCGTTTGCCGAGTTTATGTCTGTTGACTCTCGCCACCCTTTCGATGCGTGGAGAGATTATTACACATACGGAGGATTACCGCAGGTGAGGATGCTGGACACTGACAAAAAGAAAGCCGATTATTTGAAAAATTTGTATACCACTGTATATTTTGCGGACATCCTTGAGCGTCATAATATCAAGAATAAGGAAGAATTTGGAGAGCTTGTCAAGGTGGTAGGTTCATCCATTGGGTCTCCGACCAATCCTCGCAAGTTGTCAAACACTTTTAAATCAACTAAGAACACCACTATTTCACAACCAACGATAAGCAAATACCTCTCTTATCTGCAGGATGCTTTTATTTTGGATAAGTCTATCCGGTATGATGTCAAAGGGAAAAAGTATATCAATACACTTTCAAAGTACTATTTCTCCGATGTGGGACTTCGTAATGCAATTCTCGACTTCCGCCAGCAGGAAGAAAACCACATTATGGAAAATATAATCTATAACGAGTTATGCGTTAGAGGGTTCAATGTTGATGTGGGCGTTGTTGAGCAGCGTGGAAAAGACAAAAACGGGAAGGATACTCGAAAGCAATACGAAATAGATTTCGTTGCGAACCAAGGGAGCAAAAGGTACTATGTCCAGTCCGCATTTATGATGCCCAATGAGGCTAAAGAACAACAAGAATCTGCATCGCTTCTTGAAGTTTCTGATTCTTTCAAAAAGATTATTGTAGTAAAAGATAACATAAAGCCCAAAAGGAACGAACAGGGTATTTTTACAATAGGTCTATTCGACTTCCTTCTGAATCCAGATAGCCTTGATTTATAGGATCTCAACCGAATAATAATCCCATTTTACATTTTTGGCATTTTCGTCAAAAATGTAAAATGGGATTATAGCCACGATAAAAGCATTATTTCAATAAGCTGAACCTAAACGTCCCGATGCATATCGTATGCATTCCGGCTGACCACAGGAATTATATGTGGAGCATTGATATCACATACATTCCCATGAAGAAAGGCTTTATGTATCTGACCGCAATAATTGACGTCTACAGTCGCTTCATTGTAGGCAGATGCCTGCTCTCAGCACGCTGAAATGAAGGTCAGCATGGACGGTCGCGGCCGTGCTAAAGACAATATCTGGATAGAAAGATTTTGGGAAACAGCGCAGTTCGGTTCTTTGGAATCAAGAGATTTATTGACAACTTCCACCGTCGCCACCAAGGAATCAACCGTACAGTACCAAGCAAACTCTACATTCGTCAGGCAGCTTGGTCTTAACTAAGAACAACACTGTGCCTGTTTAAATAACGATAGTATGTTGTTCGATAAATGTGAATTTACAGGTTCTCCTTCAGGAATAAAACAGACTTGCTTAGGTCGATGATGATGGTAAAATGCCGCCATATTTCATTTCCTGCGACAGCTATATACTCATCGCTTGCCATCGCGCCTGCTTTGTCCGTGCTGTACCGGGCTTTACCTTGGGACAACAGGACACTGTCCGCAGTCACTTTATCGACAGCAAACTCATAACCGGCTGATTCTCCGCCCACGCCACCATGCTTGTAGTAGAATGGATTCTTTTCCTGAATCTTATCCAATCCATATTTAGCAGCGGCCTTGCTGGTGAATTCGAGGCACTTTCCTGAGCCGGTATCCAGAAGTGCCTTGCCGGAAATAACTTTACCAGGAATAACTGTGACATCAATGGGAACTAAAATCTTTCCAGGATGGTTCGAATCTGTCTCTATCGGTATGCGAGAAAAGCCCTCTGTCTGAGTCGAGGCGAGTTTATCTAACAGCGTTAATTTTTCATTCTTATAATCAATGAAAATAATTTTTTCTTTCAAATCTTTAAGGCCGAAGATTCCATCGGCCGTGTCGCCAAGGATGGCACGCAAATCAATAACAGGAACCATCTGGGGAGAGTATTGACTTCCATTCATCGAGACATTGACGCCGGAGAAGATAAGCGTCGTTTTCTTGGCTTCATTTCCAGCTCCCCGCACCATCGCTTTGCCCATCCGTGCATACTTGATCCCGCTTTCAGAAAGCCAGGTACTGTCCAGATATACATCGGAGGAACCAGTATCGAAAACCAGCCTTGCAGGCTTACCGTTCACTTCTGCATTCAGATAGATGTGATTGGAAATAAACTCAAAGGTGTGCTCCTGGGCGTGGAGAAGGGCCCCAAGAAGCAGCATTAACGAAAACGAAAAAAAGTGTTTCATATACGAGGATGAGAGCAAATCACGGTTTATATCTCGACAAATGTACTGAAAGTCTTCTACATAGACAAACGAGTAGGAAGAAAACAACTTCGTTTTCCTCATACTCGATTATTTGCGTTTTGCCTGACTACTTGAGCTCGGCGATAGACTGTTTGCGGAACACCCTTTAAGGCTCATATCGCTGTGCCGATTAATTCGGAATTGTCAATCATCTTTAGGATTTATGTCAAACGGGAGTAGTGGAGTATCAGAGCCACTGACGGATTCTCCATTGAACTTGTCAAAGTCGGAAACGAAAGTACGATCCTGTATGACCTTGAACTTGTCATATTCGCCGTAAGCCTTTTCTCTAGCTTCTCCCTGTGATACCGTCCCGGCAGATTCCGTGGCTTTGTAGTCATTCATCGTCAGGAACTGTTCCAGACGTTGTTTCCAGTCTTCCATTGTCGTGATGACATGCCTACGCGCACGGGATTCCGCGAAATCAAGAAAAGATGTCGTTATCGAGTTAAGCTCAGATAATTCTTTCTCAGACAGATAATTCTTAGCCACAATGGAATCCGACCGTTGAACCCGACCGTCCGGCGCATTCTTCCATGTTGTAAGCCCCATATTTGGTCTCTCAGCATCAGCCCACTGCTATTATTGCATCAAGATTGTAGAACAAAGGTGAGCGTTCCACATTGCGTTCTCCTTCAGTTTGAACTATCCCAATTTTTCGGATAGTTGCCCCATCTGATAGTTCGCCGCTTTCGAATATCTGTTTTAGATGATAGTTGACGGTTCTGACATCCACTCCAAAAAGTTCCGCCAGCCGTTTCTGTGACATCCAAAACGTATCCCCATTGAAAATAACCTCAATGCGGGATTCACCTTGTGCGGTTTTATAAAACAAAACATTGGAATCGACCGAATTTCGAATCAGGTCTCCCATCGTAACAGTACTTGAGAAGAACTGCCTTGCCTGCAGCACCATAGGCTTTTTCCCATCTGCATTCTCGGCGATTATCAGGCATGCCAACCGTGAAAGATGGAAAGCATCCACCTTTCTGAAAGAGCCACTGCCCAACCTGACCATATCAACCGACTGGTTGAAATGGTCGTCAATTTTCATTCCCTTATCATTGGCCACAGCTATGACCATACCGTCAACGATTATTTTTCCATACCAATGTCCTAAATCTGCTTTGCAACTCACTCAATCGCTCCATAATCTCATCGAAAGAAGGTGCATTGGCATAGATGAAGCCAATTTGCATCTGCTTATAGTCGTCACGCAAAACATCTTCGATGCTTTCAGGAGGCAGGAACGATATTGTGTGTGGAAGATGACTCGTATAGTCCAATCCACTCCAAGCCGTAAATTTTTTACGATGAGTCACAATGTCCTCGTATAATTGTACATCCTGCATTGCTTCCATAGCAAACGGTTCATCCATCATCTTTACAATGTCATACATGTGTCGTGTGATACGTTCGATATGCGTACAGCCATTGGGACGGTTAAACTCTTCATGCAAAAGAAAAACCTTTTCCAGGAATGTTCGTCCTGGCACTACGGTAGGGACAGTGAATATAGGTAATGAGAACTCTTCACCTGGATAAGCTTCTTCTATCATAGAACACATTTCCACATCTTCTGACGGTTCCATGAGTGAACGACAACTTATCTCAACTTTGACTCGTTCGGGTATATATTGCATTTTCGTTTGCAGCACTGAATTATACTCGACAAACAGGACTACAGGATCAAGGTCACTGACAGATGTCTCCGGAACTATAACCTTACAGTTCTCTGATAGCCCAAACTCTTTTAATCTGGTCTCAACGTCGAGCGCGAAAGAGCCATCTATGAACTTCTTGGAGTCTTTCCGCAACTTAGTCCGTTGACTTTTAGTCTCAATATTTGTAAAGCCGAGATATTGGGGAGCTATTGCAAGGTCAATATCTTCCGAAAACCGTTCTATTAATCCCCAACCTTTGCTAAGGCTCGTTCCTCCCTTGAGAACAAAAGCTGTTGCATACGGCAAAGAAAATATGGCACGTAACACCATACTGACCCAATAGTCCTTTTCTACGGCATTGTCCACAATCCCTTTATCTTCGGCTACATTAGCCAAAATGGTAAGTTGTTCTTCTTTTGTAAGCTTAGTAAAATTCATAATGCAAGTCTTTGTTTAATCCATTGCGGGGCAATGCTGTAATCGTATTTGATTTCATCAGGACTACCATATTTTTCAATGGCTTGTTTTATGATTGCAACCTGTTCATCTGTCACGTTATCTTTCCCTAATTCTTTCATGGCAGCGACTATAAGTGAGAACAAGTCTGTCTTGTAGGCAAAATTGCGAGGTACGCTACGCTTGAATATGATTTTACGGTTCCCGATAGTAAGTTCCCTTGCTGTGGCATCTGTCAGATAGACTGCATTCATCGTGACCTGTGTGGAAAGTCCCAATTTGTTCAAAGCAGTCAATCCGCTGGGAATAATGCGTGCCTTATCCTTTTCAGCAACAGCATAAGCGATTTCCTCCATAGAAGGTCGAAGTATTCCGAACTTATTTCGTGACGGATATAAATATATGCCTTGCGAGAGGCGTATAAGAACACCTTCCTTTTCTAATCTGGAAAGGGCACGAGTAACCAACCCGTCATTATTTAGATAGGCAAAATCCTGAACCATATAGAGTTTGTTTGGTCCATTGCTTTCAATAGTATTGCGTATCTCTTTTGTTAGTATTACTCCCATGATCATTAATAATCTGAGTGCAAAGGTACAATATTCCCTCCACCGCAGCAATAAAATGTCCGAAAATCTTAAAGAAAATCGGACTTTACGAAAATGCTTTGCGGTTTGATTCTCAATCCTGAATATATTAAGCACATCTCATTTGGCTTCCGGACCCAAAACAATACAGACAAAAGCAATAACATACCCGAATAATTACTATCTTTATATTTTTCTAAAACGGATATGTCATGGCGATTGTTTCTGCAATTTTCTCATTGATGCTGTTATTCTTGGTAATCGGCACCATCATCGTCATCATTTTTGACAATGGGGATTCCGCCAAGAAAATCGCTTGGATACTGGTAATCACCATCTTGCCTATCATCGGACTCCTGCTGTACTTTGCTGTAGGCTTCAACCTGAGGCAATCCTCGTTTTCCAAGAAAAAGCACAAGAAGTTCATAGACACCTTCAGCAGCAAAGCTGACCGTCAAGTGCACGACCTGCTGTTCGGACACAGAAAAGACTCCCTCATCAAAACAGAATACAAGCCTCTCACCCGTCTCTTGTCCTGCGACGGTTCGACTTGCGTCACGGACGGCAATGGTCTGGAAATAATAACTTCCGGGCAGAGGAAATTCGAACTTCTCATGAAGGACCTTGAGAACGCCAAAGAATACATCCACATGGAGTATTTCTATTTTCGCCATGACGACGGAGCACAGCAGATTAAGGAAATGCTGATGAAAAAGGCCCGCGAAGGCGTAAAAGTCAGATTCATACATGAGAACATAGCCAACATCGACATTCTGCCGGGATACTACAACGAAATGAAAGAAGCCGGCGTGATGGTGGAGAAATTCACAAAACCGAGATGGCCTCTAATCAATCTTGTCACGCAACTGAACTATCGCGACCACAGGAAAATAGTCGTGATTGACGGAAAGATAGGGTACACCGGAGGAATGAATATCAGCGATGATTATTTTGTAAAGTGGCGCGACACCCATATCCGTGTCACCGGAAACGCCGTTGCCGGACTGCAATACA
>HF986345.1:9600-13720 GCA_000432655.1 Bacteroides sp. CAG:1060 | reverse complement strand
TCTTTAGCCATATTTTTGCGATTTTTATACAGAAATTGCCACTTTTATAACCCCATCTTCCCTGTTTTTAAAAATGCGATAGGCTTCTTCAATCCTGTCACATCCATCCATTCCCCGTTTTAAACACAAGGCCGGCAAAGAATAATATCTACTGCCGGCCTTGAAAATATATCAAGAGTTAACTTGTCATGCTATTGAGATCAGCCTATCATATTCTTCGGATCAAGGGCTTTGTCAAGCTCTTCTTTCGTAAGAATACCCTTCTCAAGCACGATATCATAGACATAGCGGTTGGTCTCCAGGGCTTCCTTGGCCACCTTGGTGCTGGCTTTATAACCGATGATAGGGTTCAGGGCCGTTACGATGCCGATACTGTTCTTTACCATCTCGTAGCAACGCTCCTTATTGACCGTAATGCCATTGATACACTTTTCACGAAGCGTATCCATGGCGTTGGTAAGCCATGTGATGCTCTCCATTATGGATTCTGCGATTACCGGCTCCATGACATTCAGCTGAAGCTGTCCTGCCTCGGCTGCAAATGATACCGTCACGTCATTGCCGATAACCTTGAAGCAAACCTGGCTGGTAACTTCAGGGATGACCGGATTGACCTTTCCGGGCATAATGGATGAACCCGGTGCCATCGGAGGAAGATTGATTTCCTTCAAGCCGCACCTTGGACCGGAAGCCATAAGTCTGAGATCATTGCAAATCTTGGAAAGTTTCACTGCAAGTCTCTTGAGGGCACCCGAATAGCTCACATAAGCACCCGTATCAGGAGTAGCTTCCACGAGGTCCGGAGCTGCGATGAATTTCTCCCCGGTAAGCTCGGTAAGCTTCTTGGCACACAGTTCCGGGAATCCAGGTTTAGCGTTCAGACCTGTTCCGATAGCAGTTCCGCCCATATTGATTTCGTAGAGAAGGTTCACGTTTCTCTCAAGGTTGAGCACCTCTTCACCAAGATTGGTGGCATACGCGTGAAATTCCTGCCCGGAAGTCATAGGAACGGCATCCTGAAGCTGGGTGCGTCCCATCTTGATCACATCCTTGAATTCCTCTCCCTTTGCCTCGAAAGCCTTGATAAGGTCCTTAAGACTCTTCTCAAGTTTCCTGTTCATACGGATAAACGCATAACGGAAAGCCGACGGGTAGGCATCGTTGGTGGACTGCGCACAGTTCACATGGTCATTAGGAGAGCAGAACTGATACTCGCCTTTCTTGTGTCCAAGAATCTCAAGAGCCCTGTTGGCAATCACCTCGTTGGCGTTCATGTTGACGGATGTTCCGGCGCCGCCCTGCATCATGTCCACAGGGAACTGGTCATGGAACTTGCCGTCAATAATCTCGCGGCAGGCCTCTATAATGGCGTCTGCAATCTTCGGATCCATCGCGCCAAGCTCCTTGTTTGTCTGCGCGGCGGCCAGCTTGACACAGGCCATGGCGATGACATACTCAGGGTAGTCACACATTCTTGTATTGGAAATCTTATAGTTGTTGATAGCCCTTTGCGTCTGCACACCATAATAGGCCTCAACCGGAACCTGAAGTTCGCCAAGAAGGTCAGATTCAATTCTGAATTTCTCTTCGCTCATAACGAATTGATATTATCTTAAAAATGTTTTAGTTTTAGCTTCACAAAGGTAAGATATAAAACAATCATAAGCAAACCCATGATTATCTTACTCTATTCGCAGCCGACACAGCCGTTCTCCAGTGTAAAAGCATTGCAATTTTACAAAAATTAGACGAACTTTGTCAGCCTTGGCAAGTTTATTTTTAAATAAGACAAATATGAAAAGAACATTGAAACTGGTCTGCCTGTGTGCAGGCCTTCTCGCCGTGTCGGTCAACGGCTACTCTTGGGGACAGAAAGGTCACGATGTCACCTGCGCTATAGCACAGAAACATCTCACAAGAAAAGCAGAAAAGAAAATCTCGGAAATTCTTGACGGGAAGTCCATTGTCTATTGGGCCAACTGGATGGATAATGCAAGCCATACTCCTGAATATCAGTACACCAGCACATGGCACTACAAGAATATCGACGCAGACGAAACTTTCGAGACCGCACAGATAAATAAGGACGGAGATGTTCTCATTGCCGTCAACGAGCAGATTGCCGCGCTCAAAAGCGGAAAACTCAACAAGGAGGAGCAGGCTCTCGCTCTTAAGTTCCTTGTCCACCTGATAGGAGACATGCATTGCCCGATGCACATGGGACACAAGTCAGACAAAGGCGGCAACAGATGGCAGGTACAGTATTTCCGCAACGGAACCAACCTCCACTCAGTCTGGGACTCGGGAGTTATCGAAAGCGCTCACAAATGGACTTATTCCGAGTGGGTCGAGCAGATTGACGTCAACAGCAAGGCTTCCGACCGCAAGATGGCTGAAGGGACTCCTGAATCATGGAGCAAGGAGACTTATGAGGTCTGCAAGTCTATCTACGAATCTACACCTGTAGGCTCGCAGTTGTCTTATGATTATGTAAGCGAATGGACAGAGACAATCGAAGACCAGCTTCTTAAAGCCGGACTCAGACTCGCTTCCATCCTCAACGACATTTTCAAATAATCGTACTCACACCGGGATGTCGATGCTTTCTATCCTGATCTGAAACACTCCGGAAGGAGCCTCGACATCCACAACCTCACCAATCATTTTCCCCATAAGCGCCCTGCCTATTGGGGAGTTCAGGGATATTTTTCCCGCACTGAGATCCATTTCGTGCGGGCTGACGATTGTGTATTTCATCTTCACCTCCGACACCAGATTGGTAAATTCCACTGTGCTTAGCAGTGAGACTTTGTCCTTTGGCAGGGCCTTGGTGTCAATAACTCTGGAAAACTGCAACACTTTCTGCAGAAACTTTATCCTGCTTATGGCTTTGGCCTGCAATCTTCGCGCCTCCCGATACCCGGCATTGTCGCTCGTATCTCCCTGCGCACGCGCTTCCGCAAGGTCCTCCTTAATGCGCGGATACTCCACATCCATAAGGTGGTGGAGTTCGGCGACTATCTGGTCATAACGTTCTTTAGATAGATATTCCAAAATATTTATTCTTTTTGTTTCAATTAAACGGTGCTATACAGCATCTGGACAGCTTCTCACACTTCTCCACGGGCAATATTCCGGCCCGCTCCAAAAGGTCAACCGACAACGAATCGGACGGATATTTCTTCCGAAGCAGCACAATCGCCTCAGCCTCCCTCCGGCCTCCGATATAAGGGTGCATCCTCAGACTGTCTGCTGGAAGCTGCCACAGACGGAAGGGCTCGGAGGGCGGGCTGCAACATATCAAATCCGACAGGCCTTTATATTTTGACTCGTCAAAATTGTATATATCCATCAACTGCTCCGGATAGGAGTACCCGCCCAAACGCTCTCGATACCAGACCATTTTCGCTGCAAAATACGGACCAATTCCGGGAAGGTCATCGAAAGCGGCAGAATCGGCCTTGTTGATATCCAGAAGAGGAATATCGATATACGACTCCAGCCGTCCATACACGGAATCGGCCACCACAAAGGATTTCGCAAAATCATTCTTTCTTCTGAACCGTCCGCCCTTGGACCGGTAATTCTCGATAGACTGAGCCTGTTTCTGGCTGAATCCGAGGCGCTGAAGGTCCTCCACACTGACAGTATTGGGGTTGAACCGGAAACTCTCAACCTGCCTTTTGTTCCCTCTTACCTTCTGAACAATCGCACTGTGCGCCGAATTCCTGCGAAACGTATCCGTCGCACTGCCGCCTTCCACCGTCCCGGAGGACCTCCCGACTTCGTTCCCGAAGAGCGGAGCAGCCTCATCGCCCGAGCCGACATAGCGCACGACATAGACCGTATCCGGATGGTCACGCAGGCTCTCGATACGAAGCACCGCTGCATTATTCACGAACAACGCCGCCTGAAAACCTATCAACAGGAAAACAAGGCACACTGCTCCGAACTTGAACGAGCGGGCGTGCTGATTTTTTGCGGAATGACCCATATCCGAATCCCTGTCGAACGATTGCTTACCGGCACCCTCGCTGCCCAGACGAGCTTTCGAGCCGTCATTCCTGTTTTTGAGGAACAATTTCTTCTGATGTATCTTCATAGTCTTTGTATTTGTTTC
>HF986345.1:8180-9540 GCA_000432655.1 Bacteroides sp. CAG:1060 | reverse complement strand
CACTACTATAACTATCTCTCCCTTAGGTTCTTCTGTCTCAAAATGCGAAAGCACGTCAGCGATAGTGCCCCTATGGTGCTCTTCATGAAACTTGGATATCTCCCTTGCCACAGAGCATTGTCTGTCCGGACCGAAGACCTGAGCGAACTGCTCAAGCGTCTTTACCAGCCTGCGCGGTGACTCATAGAAAACCATTGTCCTTGTCTCGGCGGACAGCTGACCAAGAAGAGTCTGCCGCCCCTTTTTCTGAGGCAAAAAGCCCTCGAAGCAAAATCTGTCACACGGAAGTCCGGATGATACTATGGCCGGGATGCAGGCGGTTGCGCCCGGGAGCGTAATAACCTCAATTCCTTCGGCGGCGCAGGTCCTCGCAAGCAGAAATCCCGGATCTGAGATACCAGGCGTACCGGCATCACTCACAAGTGCAACGGTTTTTCCGGATACTATCAGGTCCCTTATCATCTCCGCCGTCTGATGCTCATTGAACTTATGATGGGACTGAAGCCTGCCTTTGATGCCAAAATGGCTGAGAAGCACGGAACTGGTACGGGTATCCTCCGCAAGTATCAAGTCCGCTTCTTTCAGAACATTTATTGCCCGGAGGGTCATATCGTCAAGATTGCCCACCGGAGTAGGGACTATATACAAAACACCCGTTCCGCTTTTTTCCATCATTCTATTTTCTTATATTTGTCTCCCCTTTGGGAAGTAACAATACAAATCTACATAATGTTTTCTGAAAATCACAAAAAATCCGGCTGCATCGAAGTCGTTTGCGGCTCAATGTTCTCAGGTAAGACCGAAGAACTCATCAGACGTCTCAGACGCGCCCAATTCGCCAATCAGAAAATAGCCATATTCAAGCCGGCAATAGACAAGAGATACTCCGATGTGGAAGTGGTATCCCATGATTTCCATAAGATTACATCCACTCCTATCTCATCTGCGTCACAGATGCTGGAAGTTTCTCCGGACGTACAGGTTGTGGGTATAGATGAAGCCCAGTTCTTTGGAGAAGACCTCGTATCCGTCTGCCAGACTCTTGCGAACAGAGGCATAAGAGTCATCGCCGCAGGACTTGACACTGACTATATGGGCGTACCGTTCGGTCCTATTCCGATGCTCATGGCAGTAGCCGAAGATGTTCAGAAAGTACACGCAATCTGCGTAAAATGCGGCAACCTCGCCAATCATTCCCACCGTCTTGCAAAGAGCAAGGACCTTGTTCTGCTCGGAGAGAAAGACGTGTACGAACCTCTGTGCCGCGAATGCTTCAACAAGGCTCTTGAAGAAGAGCGCTAATGGACCACCTTGACACAATATTTGCGCGCAACTGCCGTGTAGAACGAATACCAAAGCC
>HF986345.1:0-8098 GCA_000432655.1 Bacteroides sp. CAG:1060 | reverse complement strand
CTTTTACGGTCTGTTCGTGGAGCGCAGCACAGGTGCGTCGGAAAGTCATGTCAAGGAAGGCACCCTCGCCGCCGTGGCCGTATTCAGCAACGCCCGTCGTTGGGAAAAAGAGGGCCGGATTATCCGCTCATACGAATGGATAAGATATGCCTCGCTGAAAGGACTTCGGGTCACCGGAGGCATGGGAAAACTCCTGAACGCCTTCATATCCGAGGTCCGGCCCGATGATATCATGAGTTACGCCGACACGGACTACCCCGACGGAGGAGACGCCTACAGACAGCTCGGATTCATTCAGGAGAGCACCAAAGAGTGCAACGGACACCTCAATATCAAATACCGGCTACGCCCCATCCTTACACATATCACCGAATAACCCCCACACACCACAGAGCGGGCAGTTGTCTCTTCCCGGAATCTTATTTCGGAAGGCACTTGAAATTACACATTCGACGAATCGCACAGCGCATCCACCAAAGGCCGGACCTGCTCATAGTCATAGCCGCGAGACAAGGCAAACCGCAGCAGTTTGTACTTCCCCTGCGGATCATCCGAGAGGGTCTTCCATTTGACCTCAAGCACCTTGGAGAGCTTCGCCGAAGCTCTTTCCGTATCTGTCTCAGCCAGGGCAGCCTGCACCGTCTGGCGATCTATCCGTTTGGATAGCAGCATGGTACTGATTTTATGCGGACCCCATCCGGAAATGGAGGACTTTTCTCTGGCATACGCACAAGCATAGCGCAAATCATCCACGAACCTGTCTTTCACCAGCAGATCCACCACCTCAGCGGCAGCAGTTTTCTCTCCATCCAGCCTTTCGAGTGCCTTCCGGAAAATGTCCGCACTGCAATACTCTCTTTTCGAACAGATCCCTTGAAGATAATCAAGAACCTTCTTACCTTTCTCGTCCATGGCTAGAAGTCATACCCGAAAGATACGTACAAACCCCACTTATGCACCTGATTCCAATGCACGTCAAGTCTTAGAGGACCGACACCACTGTTGTATCCGGCCGATATTCCCATGGCGTAGAATTCAGGGTCAAAGCTGCCGAACATCTTAGCAAACTTGTCTTTGGACTGGACGAATCCGGCCAAAGCCGACAGGTAAAGCTTTTTATATGGATTGACGCGCAGTTCAAGACTTGCGGTAGCCAGATGATCCTCGGCGAGAAGGACATTGTCGATTCCGAAGAATGGAACCTGGCTGTCCGTGTAACGTCCCGGCACAGCTCCTCCGATAAAGTTGCTGTGAAGAAGGGACACTCCGTTGTATATCTGGCCGTCACTACCCACAAGGTCTCCCGTAGAGAAAATGTTACGCAGATGTACATCCGGGATCAGAGCCACTTTTTCGCCAAGCCTGAATACGGTCTTCCAGTCAAATCCCAACGCTATGATAGGGTGAAAGTCCGGATTTCCGCTCTTGATGAAATCATAATTGGCGGAGAAAGACAGGCTCGTTCCCTTGGTAGGGTAATACTTGTTGTCAAAGGAGTAGTAATTTCCGCTCGCAAAGGCTCCGAAATAATTTCCCTTCAGTGCATCTTTGGAAAAACTGGAGGCAATCATTGACCCGAACACCGTCTTGGAATCCACATTATTGTACTGATTGCGAAGACCCACCTTGAAGTTGCTGCGTTTCCAACGCACATCGGTGAGGTAGAGAAGTTCCCGATGGCTCCAATAAGATACACCGTACTTCAACACATCAGTACCGATACCCAAATTGCCGGAATACTTGAACAAGCTGGCATTCAGATTGATAGTCGGCATCCAACCCAGATCAAGGGAATAATGGGCATCGAACTTCATGTTCTGGCCGAGTTTGGCAGTGAGGTTGAAACGGGACCCCATCAAACTGTTGGTATTCAGTCCCACATTCAAAATTATGGACGCCCATTCTTCAGAATCGATACGGAATCCGAGTCCGACACTGTTGGTAGGGGAAGTCTTACAATTGAACACCAGTTTGTAAGGTTCTTCTTTTCCGAGAAGCGAGTATGTGATGGATGCGAAACTGTTGGTGGCCTGCAGACGGCTCATCACTTCATCCATCGATGCCCGGCTCACGGTGTCTCCCGGCTCAAAATCCAGCATTCTTGAAAGATACTTGGACTCCTTTTCGGTAACTCCCCGGAATTCAATACTCTCTATTCTGACAGGATGTATGGCTATATTCGTAGCATCAGGCTTACGCTTGGCAGATGCGCCCCTCCTGGAAGAATTTTTAGCGGGCGAGCCGGTCCTCGACACCCGACTTTTAACCTTCAGGAGTTCGTCCTTCTTGGCCTTCGCGGCATCGTATCCTCTCACTATCATCGTATCCACAGCCTTGGCATTGAAACTCAACATATTGAATTCCGGGATGTGCGGCTTGATGAACACGTCAGGAAGATTAATATTCTTATTGTAGGCGTCAGTACCAAGCATACTGATCATCTGAGACACGATATCACCTATGTTGTTCACCTCTTCGAAGCCCGGCATCATGTCGGAAAGTTCTATGGCAATAATGATATCGGCTCCCATGGCCTTCGCTATATCTGTAGGAAAATTGTTTCGCGTACCGCCGTCTATAAGGACCATTCCGTCCGTACGCACAGGTTCGAAAAGTCCCGGGATGGACATGGTGGAACGAAGGGCAGTATTAATGGATCCGCTGCCCCAGTTCTTTGCCTTGCAGCTTATCATATCCGAAGCCACACACACGAAAGGTATCGGAAGGTCGTTGAAAGACATTTCGTCCTGATACCCCACGGTAAGACTCGATATCTGATTGTTGACATTGAACCCGTACGCGTATCCCGACGGAAGAGAACTCATGAAGGATTGCTTCTTATATTCCTCATCGTTCTTCTTGCTGCTGTTAAGAAGGTCGATTGCTGTCTGGAACGGTATTGTGAGGACATATTTGGAGTTGTACATCTTGGTGGAATACGGGATATATTTCTGATCCACCACATCCGTAAGCAACTTATCCCAATCCTGATTTATGAATATATCCTCCAGTTCATCAGCCTTGTACCCTATAGCATACAAACCACCCAGCAGGCCTCCGATACTCGTACCGCAGATCAGGTCTATCGGGATATCCAGTTCTTCTATGAATTTAAGAGCTCCCACCTGCGCTGCTCCCTTGGCTCCACCTCCGGAAAGCACAAGTCCCACTGTAGGGCGCCGTTCCGTAGATCTGATACGCGCCATCTTCGTGCGCATCTGTCTGAGGTACACGCTGTCTATGGACGGCTGCGCGCTGTCCATGGTAAGGTTGTTGGGATATACCTTATTGCGTGAATTATTCTTGGTCTGAGCCGAGCCGACAGAGCCCAAAAGCACCATAAAGGCAGCAGCCAACCAGAAACACTTATTCAACTTCATGCCTTCTGTGCATGCTTTCCGGCAAGCATTCCGCACGCCGCCAGAATATCTTCTCCACGGGATGATCGAATTGTACATAATATGCCGTTATTGTTAAGTCTGTCTCTAAATTCTTCCATCTTGCGGATTGAACTGCTCTCGTAAGGGAAATCCGGAATTTTGTGAAATCTTATCAGATTTACCCTGCATTCCAGTCCGCGGAGCATCCGGATAAGTGCATCAGCATGACGCTTGTCATCATTGAACCCGGAGAACATCGTGTACTCGAAACTCACCCGCCTCTGTCCGCTGAAGTCATATTGCTTTATCAGGTCCACGACTTCTGACAGCGGATAAGCCTTCTGCACCGGCATCATCTCAAGTCTCTCGTCCGGGAAAGGATTGTGAAGACTCACGGCCAGATGGCATCGCTGCTCGTCGAGATAACGTCTGAGATTCGGAATCACGCCTATAGTGCTCAGAGTAACTCTCTTGGGACTCCATCCGAAACCCCAGTCGGCAGTCAGCACTTCTATCGCCCTGGACACGCTCTCATAGTTGTCCAAAGGTTCCCCCATGCCCATAAATACAGCATTGGTGAGCTTCATACTATCTTCAATCCCGGTAAACTGGTTCAATATGTCAGACGCAGAGAGATTTCCATGAAATCCCTGACGGCCTGTCATGCAGAACCTGCACCCCATTTTGCAACCTGCCTGAGAACTGACACAGAGAGTGCGTCTATCCTCATCCGGAATCATCACCGCCTCGACTGCGGAATCCTCAAAAGTCTCTCCTCTCGGACAACTCACCGGAAACAAGTACTTGCATGTCCCGTCCACGGAGCGGGCCATTCCGACAGGATCCGCCACTCCAAGACTGAACTTCTCCGAGAGCAGCTCCCTCGCCGACTTGGAAATATTTGCCATCCTATCCCAACTGCGCACTCTTTTGGAATACAACCAGTCAGCGAGCTGAACACCTACATACGGCTTCAGTCCGCACTCCGCCACCGCAGCCTTGAGCTCAGACGGCGTCTTGCCAAGAAGATTCTCTTTCATAACCAAGTACAAACATAAGCATTTTTTACCACAATTCATTTAGCATAATGTCGTGCATTATTCGCTGAAGGTGCAGTCTTGAAATCTGAGCGAGTCGCCTACGGCGCAAAGGGCCGTCTTCCCATGGAAGTTTATGGAAAGACGACCCTTTATTGAGAATAGTTTTTCGCTAGTCTAAAATCAATTTCTACAGAAAACTTGTCATTGAAACGGTATCCGGCCCCAAAAACTTACAAGTAAAACCGACATAACCTTGCGTATCTGTATCTTCAATAACCTCGCAAATATATAATCAAACCCTAAAAAGAATCCTACAAAAAGAGCAATTCTGTTTCCTCTAAACGGCACGCGGAGTTACATTCTGTTTCTTCTAACGTGTAGATGCAATGTAACCACCACCGAAATGTAACGTTACATACCACTTAAAAATCATACTGAAAAATAAATAAAACTTGACTGTTTTTCGTATTTTTGTCAAATTTACCATCGCTAAACAGCCTAAGAATCATGAAATACAGTACTTTTCAAGATATATTATGTGCGGACGCATGTCTGGTTTTGATTGTTACGGGCATAATCTGCGCCGCGCTGAGGTGGTTTCACATGTGCCTCCCGTACAACAAGGAAGAGGATTATTTCTACCCGGCACGGAAGGAAGTGGCGCTGACATATCTTCTTCTGTCGTTAATTCAGATTCCATATTTTCTGGCACCTTCTGATGACGCCGTCATAAAATATATCGGACTCGCCGGAATACTGTACTACCCGATGTGTTTTTCAGCTCTCTTCGGCATCTATTTCGGAGATCAGCGTCTTGATAAGTTCAAAAACAGGTATTACATAACCGGCACGCTGTCAGTAATTGTCGCAGTACTTCTCATAATTATCTTCGGAAAAGGATATTGGATTACGGACAACTGGGGCTATCTCAAGTATATTTTCAGCGCCATAAGTATACTCCCTACGATGCATCTATTCAGCAAAATGCGGTGGCTGCATAGAAAAATCGAAAACTACCACTTCCAGAACTATTCAGACAACAGCGATTTTCCGTATCGGTTTGCAGAAAAGATTCTTAACTTGCCTTTGTTCTGTATATTGATAATGTGGGTCATATTTCTTTTCGGCAACGGCATTGTAAAGATGGTGGCCGACCTTCTAATTTCCATACTCGAGGTCATATTTCTCATAATGATCCTTCACCCGCAACGTGTACTTCAGGCGGATACCGCACACAGCGACGACCTAATGTCTGTAACTCAGGATTCTATCGAGAAACCGGACGAGACAGCGGAAGACGAGTCTTATATTTTCGACGAAGAAGCCAAACGACAGGTGCTTGATATCATACTCAGGCGTTTTAAAGAGCAGCATCTTCAGAAGAAAGATATCCTTGCCGAAGTTGACAAAGGCAGAATGGCACCGGCAAGCAGATTTATCGCTTCTATTGGCTATTACAACCTCATCAATATGTTTCGACTCGAATATGCCAGACAATATAGTGAGGCAAACCCTATAACGAAACAGTCGGCGGTAGCAGAGGCTTCCGGTTTCGCATCCGCATCAAGTTTCAGTAAGGCAAAGAAAAGAGTGCCTTACATCGATCCTTTACTCGTTAAGAACGTTCATTACAAACATCAGGGCATCTAGTCAAGGAAAAGCCGTCTATGGTTTTTCCTTGACAGGACGCACATTGCGCCCGGACTGCCTGGCTCCGCCTATGCTTGGACTCTGCCAAGAGGAGAAGAAGAACGGCGAACCCGTATCCGGGTCCTTGGTCTGAAGCACAAAGGCCGCGTAGTCGATATACTCCCTTCGTGTCACACCTTCGGCGGCCGTGCAGAGAGAAGCGGTCCACAGGAACGCGTCCTCCGGGCACTCAATCGTCGAGTAACTCTTGTATCCACCGTGCGGAATGAAGATGCAGCGGTCCTTGTATTTATTCTTCCCCAAGAAAATCACGCCCTTCACGCCATTGTACTCATAGTCGTCAAGCGCTGATGTCTTGTCAAAGAGGTCTTTAATATCGCTCTTGAGCGGCATTCTCCATCCGTCGCCCCACTCTTTCCTTGCGACATCGTCCGCGTCCTCAAGCACCACGAGATTATCCGGCGTACCTATGCCCAGATGTGTATGGGTCGCATCTGTCAGGTATTTGTTGACATAAGTGGCGGCATTATAAGTAGTGAAATACTTGTAGCTGGTCATCGTGTAGGCATCTCCCGTCTGCTCCTCCGTCTCGCCCCATGCGTAGTAGCGACCCGGCTCTTCGGGCTTGGTCGCCCCCACATTCCAGCTTGCCCAGAGGACCGCAGTGCCGAGATCCACAGCCTGGTCTGTGCTGATGGTCACATCCGGCATCTGGAGTTCTTTGCGCTCACCATAGTATTCGATGCCGTTCTCCACACAGATTGACGGATAACAATAGTACTTGGTGCCCGGGCGCAGCCTCGCAGAGATGGAGCCGACACCCTCGAACGGTCCACCCTTGCCGCCACCTTTTCCGCCGCCGACATAGTCCCTGCTGACGATGTTGCCGCTCTCGTCCTCAATCGTTATGTTGCTGTACTGACTGACGAGGTAGGTCCGTCCATCTTCGCAGCTGTTGGTATACGGGGTGAAGATGGCGAAGAGGGACACCTCTATGGCGTTGGTCATGTCATACCATCCGCTGTCGTGGAGCCAGCACGGATACTCGGTATCTTTCGTGAGCCCGCTGATTGCCGGGACGGCGTAGTAACTACCCCTTGCCGGCTTGTTTTTGATGGTCTTGGTGACGCTGTAGATATTGCGCTTGTTGGTCTGAACTTCAAATATCCACGAGTCCGAGCCCACGCTGATTGCCTCCTCGTCCATCATCAGACCTATCGCCACCTTGAGCGGATTGGAGGCGTCCCAGACGGTGATGTCTTTCAGTCTGACCTGGAGTTTTTTTACACTTTGTCCAGGCTGGATGGTGGCATTGGCGTCCACCCAGATGCTTGACGCGAAAGATGTGCTCCAGCTTTTGGCGGTGAGGATGAATGCTGTCGGGTATTCTCCGGCCTCCAGAACCGGGGCGGCGAGCTCAAGATTAAGGATAGAATTGACCGGAGACAGTGTCCCTTCGAGGTCCTCCGCCTTTACCGGAGGAGTCGAGACCTCTCTGGAGAGGACGCTGACGATGTGGGCTGTGGTGCCGTTCCCGGTCTGCTCCGCGTAGTCGAGGTTGCCGTATATAGACTCCCTGCGATTGTTCCGAGTCACATTATCAAACGACTCTCCGGACACGTGCAGGATGCAGACTTTCTCCGTGTTGTCGCTTAGATCAGGAACGCCCTTGCCGACAGCGTTGAATGTGCCTATGCCTGCGGCAGCGGTGCTTTCGAGTTCATAGATATACGCCGCGTCACCTTTAATCACGGCGATGCGGTCTCCTGCGTTCCAACTGACCTTGACGCCGGTGGCGCTGAAATCGAGCGTGGTCTTTGAGTTGTCCTGCTGTGCGAGTCCGAAGCACAGGGTCCGGATTTCTCCGTTGACAATTCTGTCGGACGGACTTTCAATCTGCTTGGAGCATGCTATCAGGGCGACTGCGGCCATCGTGAGCACCGCGAGTCTTGGCAGAATGGTTTTCTTCATAAGAGTACGGGTTTAAAAAAGATCGTCCCCTCCGGACGGATATCCTCCCGGATCCAT
>HF986344.1:6849-11871 GCA_000432655.1 Bacteroides sp. CAG:1060 | reverse complement strand
ACTATGTTTGTTGGGAGTAATTAATATAATACTCCCGGATTTTAATACAGGTGCTTAAGTTAAAAAACAACAACTTCGCACCATGAAGCAGACAAGAAAAAGTACGACGTCAAGTTCAAGGCAAAAGTGGCCATCGAGGCCCTCAAAGAGCGCGAGACACTAAATGAACTCGCAGCAAAGTATGAGCTGTCACCAGTGATGATCAGCCGGAGGAAAACGGCGCGAATCTGTTCTTTGGAATCAAGAAATTTATTGACAACTACAACTCTTTATGCGGAAAATGTTTGCAGAAAAATGAGAGAGATATGTACATCTAGCCAGACCGGTTCAGGGATGTCGCCTATGGTATCCAGGTATCCAAAGATATTCTATTCGTTCCCGGTCCCGTTGGTGAGGACTATTAAGCAATAAAAGAACTCCCGGCTGGCGAACCAGTCGGGAGCGTTGCTAATGGCCGAAGCCTTGCTCGTGTCGGTTCTTGAATATGTCTAAGATATTACTTTGAATTACCCTCCTATAAGTTCTTTGAACATACGGACTATGCGGTTGCCCATTTCCGGCATGCAGCTTCTTTCGTCCATTTCGAAGCATGAGCATGGCATGCTCATTTCCGCCATGCATGTAGACTCCAGTTTCTCGAATGTCCTGATAGAATTCCGTTTCTCCTTACGCAGCTTCACTACCTGATCATACTGATCGAGTTCACGCTCAGCCTTGTCAAGCAGCCTCTCCAAAATGGCCTCCATATCCGGCTCGTCCTCGGCATAGATTTCCTTTGCTATGTCAAGCGACTGCCTGTTCAATGAGGCGATAAGGGCATCATTGAGCTCGCCGACCAAACGCTTGACCTTTGCGCACAGTCTTGATGTCCTGGTGCGCAAAGCTCCCGGATTGATACCGAGGATATTCGCTACGTCCCTGTCATCCAAATCGTCATCCGGCCATGCGTAGAATCCCATGAAATGCTTGTATGCACTCCTGAAGAACAGATATCGGTCCTCACTGGATTCGTGCTGATCGAACCATGCAATAGAGAAACCGACATGCATCAGTGTGATGTCCAGCTGTCTGCCGCTTCCGGCAGATGCAAGTTGTCTGCGGTACTCTGCCAAAGCGTCCCGCATCTCTGTGAGGATTCTGTTCTCCTCCAGAAGGAAGCGCTTGAAGGTCTGGCGTAACCATGCCGGGGTTGCCTTCTCATCCTTTATCTGCTGGAGATAGTAACCCTTGATGTCATCAATGACATACTTGGGCCTAGCCTCATACAGATACAGGTAGAAGTCCGTCAGGTAGTCATCGAAAGTCTTTACCGCTGACAGCCCGGAATCGCTGAAGAAGACCTGCTGGTAGGTGTTCTCCAGCAGGCCCCGGTGGGTTACCATCAGCAGATTGTAGATCTTTTGCTTCATGCTTTCTTGTCCTTTTTGCCGCTTTTCTTCTTCGGCTCATCGAAATAGCTGCTGTCGCAGGCCATGGCGATTCTCGCTTCACGTGCCATCATCGGTGAGGCCATCTCACAGTATGCGGCGTTCGCCTTGAAATATCTTTCACGGCTTCTTCGTTCCTTCTCAAACATTGCCTTGGTACCTTCATCATCCTGGACGAAGTTCATGGCATTGGTGATGTTGATGGTCATGGCCACGCTGACGGCATCTTGATTTGCTCCGATGTAGGTGAACATCCAGCCTTTCTTTTTCAGTTCGTCAATAATCGTGGCAATGGCCTTGCCGCTATATTCCTCGCTGCTGTTCTCCTCTCCGTCGGTAATAATGGTCACCAACACGCTGTCATCGTCAGTCACTGCTTTCCTGATGCTGTTGATGCCGAAGCCGATGGCGTCGTACAG
The DNA here is from genome assembly GCA_000432655.1 of Bacteroides sp. CAG:1060. GTDB lineage: Bacteria > Bacteroidota > Bacteroidia > Bacteroidales > UBA932 > Cryptobacteroides. Next base: position 10,025 of record HF986344.1, on the reverse strand, counting down.
GGGAGTGCAGGCTCCGGGGTTATACTCGTCAGGCCGGAGGTCGTTGACTTCCTTGATGGAGACCTTGTCTCTCAGAAGCCGGATGCTCCCGGATTCGAAAGGAACGATGCTTACCAGTTGTTCCTGCTCGGGGAACTTGTCCTGCGCCCTGCGTATTGTCTGCAACGTCTCGTTTAGGCCGTTCAAAGCCTGACGCTCAATACAGCTCATGCTACCACTCTCGTCCAGAATAATCAGGTTGAATACTTTTGTTTTCATACGAATCATGTTTTACGTTTAACTTGTTTCGATAACAGGTAGCTCAAAAACTGAGGTTGTTACAGCAATGGTCGGAATTTTTTTGTTCGGTCACGAAAAGCTCCTTCCCCGGCTGTCTCATCCATTATGCGTCTGCGTAAAAATAACACCGCAATATAAAGAGTAGAATCCGATATTGCAAATAATTGAAGGTTCTTCGTCTGGAGCTTTCTCGATTTTGTCAAGAAGAACATATCCACTATTTCTGAAGACTGCTCGATAGTAATATTTTGTATTCTGCTATTGCGCCGTGCAATAGTTTTACGCAAAAACAAAACCGCCCACATTTCTGTGAGCGGTATCGTAAAATTGACTTCGGTTAAAACTCCAATTGGAAACCATTACTCTTGAGTCTATCGTAGTTGTCCTTGTCGAAGCGATATTTCAGCGGTGTTCGGGTTCCTTTGCCGGCATACTCAATAATCAATGTGGCATTCCTTATCTGAGTTATCTTCATACTGGTCTGAGACTTTTTTAGATTACTACTTACTGCATTTTGGGCAGATGCCTTTTATCATATAATTTATGGCATGAGGTGAAAATCCCTCAGGAATGTTTACCAAAGGCACACTCACGTCCTCGAAGCAATACGTTTCCTTGCATCGTTCGCAATAGAAATGAACGTGCTGATCAGATATGGTATGATGAGTGCCGCTATGGCACAGTTCATACTTTAGCGAACGGCTTCCGTCCTCAATCACATGAATGATGTCTTTTTCTGAAAAAAGTTCAAGAACTCTGAATATACTTGCCTTGTCCATCGAAAAGCCCAGCGATATTTCCAAGTCAGCAAGGCTGACAGGATGCGAGGCTTTTATCAGCTCTCTCATCACAAGGATGCGGTTGGAGGTCGGTTTAACCTCCTTTCGGGTCAAAATATCTTCTACATCATTGTTACTCATACTCTTATTTTTTGTGCAAAGTTACGAAATGTATTTTGCAAACGGTTTGCAAAAACAACATTGTAAATTTGCAGGTTGAAACAAGTGGGCAATCTATTTGTTAGATACTAAAAGAACAATTACGAAAACTCCGAAATATCTTCGCAATCAGGCTTCGGTGAGAATGATGTCGATTGCCGAAGAACTTGTTGCGGCCACATTCTGAGCAAACGCCATTATACAATACAGCAAATGTCCGATTTCTTTAACCGAATCGGACATTTGAATTGTACGAAGTCTGAGGTGTCAGAGATTTATCCCAGAGAGAAACCGAGTTCCTCTATTACCTCACGAATTGCAGCAGGGTCTGCATTGCCTTGTATTTTGGTCTCTCCTGAAGCAAGATCCACTGTTACGGATACTACACCGGGGAGTTTTGATAGATTTTTTTCGACCATAGCCTTACAATGGCCGCATGTCATACCTTTAACGATAATTACAGTCTGTTCTTTTTCCATTTTATCTGATTTATTTGGAGTGTATCTTTTGATTAAAGCATTTATGAACAATATTATTAGCAATACCGAGCATATTCCCGGGAACAGCCCTACATTCAAATGACAATGCGATTCACCCGCAATCAATGGCATTGTGAACCAGTTGCGTGGCATGAAATAGTCTATGCACATACCTATAGCAATTGATCCGATTATAATAGTACCGAGATAGATGGCTGCCGCTCTTTTCCCAAGAGATTTTCCCACGATTATGATTGAGGCGAAATTTGCAGCCGGGCCTGCCATGAGAAGAACAAAAGCAGCTCCGGGGCTGAGCCCTTTGAGCATAAGCGAGAGAGCAATCGGTATGGAGCCGGTGGAGCATACATACATCGGGACTGCCACAATCACAACTGCAATCATTGACAACAATGGATACCCTGCAAAAAATGTGAAAAACCCGTCGGGTATGAATACCGTTATAGCGGCAGCGATGACAAGACCTATTATCAGCCACTTGCCTATGTTTTGAATCATATCCACGAATCCATAACGCAGGGCAGCGCGGATTTTACTGCCGAAACTGCCCGAAGCGGGTGCGTCTATTGTATCCACTTCCATATTGGAATCTATGGCACATGTCTTGTCTTTTCTGTTTACCAACATTCCACCGATGAACGCAGTGACAAGTGCAGCAACGGGTCTGATAATGGCAAACGCCGGACCTAATAGAGAGCAGGTTGCGGCAATAGAGTCAATACCGGTTTGCGGAGTGGCAATAAGGAACGATGTCGCGGCACCGCGTGATGCACCATTGCGGCGCAAAGATACCGCTGTAGGTAGGACACCACAGGAACATAACGGTAACGGTACTCCTATCAAAGCCGCTTTAATCACCGACCATACGCCTGGGCGCGAAAGATGGTTACGGTAAAACTTTCCCGGCACAAAAGCATAAAGCACTCCTGCTACAAGAAATCCGAAAAGCAGATATGGTGCCATCTCTGCCAACATGTTAATTAAAGAATATACGAATTTCATATAGATTGTTTATTACGTGATAATATAAGATATAAAACAATTATTGTGAATGTCAGAGCCTCGGATACTGTCGGAGCAAGGCATACCACCCTGTAATCACAATAATCTTATATCCTTCTTTATTGTTTCTCATTTACTTTATTTTTTTGGTGCAAATTTAAGCAATTAAATGTGCAACCTGTTTGCAAAGTTCAAATATGCAACTTTGCAAACAGGTTGCATCAAGAATCTTGCAACTTTGCAGCATAAAATCAAACAAATTAAAAATAGAAAAGACCATGAGCAAGACTTTTAAGATTGAGGTGGATTGCGCCAACTGCGCCAACCTCGTGGAAGATGCAGCAAAGAAAGTAACCGGAGTTAAAGAACTTTCAATATCCTTCATGGCTCAGAAAATGAAGGTCTCCTTTGATGAGGGGGCAGATCAGGAGTCGGTAATGGCTGAAGTCCTGAAGGTTGC
>HF986344.1:0-6830 GCA_000432655.1 Bacteroides sp. CAG:1060 | reverse complement strand
GGTTGCCCAAAAGGTGGAACCCGACTTCGAGATACTCTAATCTGATGTAGAATCCGGTGACAGTCTAGCCTATTAGTTCAGGCTGTCACTTTGTAATTAAGCCATAAAGATATGAACAGGAAACAATGCAATATGCTGACACGGATTATCATAGCACTGGTGATGACCGTCGGCTTGTTATTCATCGATGTTACGGGGTGGCTGAAACTTGCCCTGTACCTTGCCGTTTATCTTATAATCGGCTACGATATATTGAAAAAAGCGTGGCTCGGAATAATCCACGGCAGGGTGTTCGATGAGAATTTCCTTATGACCGTGGCTACTGTCGGGGCTTTTGCATTAGCACTTTATGAGAAGAGTGGCGACTATCTTGAAGCGATAGCCGTGATGCTGTTTTACCAGATAGGCGAATTCTTCCAGAGCTATGCGGTGGGAAAAAGCCGCCGCAATATAGCCGCTCTGATGGACATCCGTCCCGATTATGCCAACATTGAGGAAGATGGTAAAATTGTCAAGGTCGATCCTGACGATGTGGAGATCGGTCAGACAATCATTGTGCAGCCGGGAGAGCGTATACCTATCGACGGCGTGATTGTTTCGGGCGATTCCTCGCTCAACACCTCGGCATTGACAGGCGAATCGCTTCCGCGCGAAGTTTGCAAAGGCGACGAGGTGATCAGCGGAAGCATCAATCTGTCAGGACTGCTGAAAATCCGGACAACAAAAGAGTTCGGCGACTCAACGGTGTCAAAGATTTTGGAGTTGGTGGAGGATTCAGCTTCGAGAAAGTCAAAATCGGAGAATTTCATTGCGAAGTTTGCAAGAATTTACACTCCGGCAGTATGTTACAGCGCTCTGGCTCTCGCCCTGCTGCCACCGCTTTTCCTTATTATTTTCAATGGTGCTCCGTTGAGCTTCGCCACGTTTGAGACTTGGGTTTACCGTGCACTCGTATTCCTTGTGATCAGTTGTCCGTGTGCGCTGGTAGTCAGCATACCATTGTCGTTCTTCGCAGGAATAGGAGGCGCAAGCCGTGAAGGTGTGCTTGTCAAGGGAGCCAACATATTGGAAACATTGTCGAAGGTCAAAACCGTTGTATTTGATAAGACAGGCACACTTACGCAGGGCGTGTTTGAGGTAAATGCCTGCCATGATCATAACGACAATGACGTCGAGGGGCAGAAAGCCCGTATGCTGGAATATGCCGCCATTGCGGAATCGTCATCTTCCCATCCTATTGCCAAATCATTGCAACGGGCTTACGGACATACCATTGACCGCAACCGAATGACGGAAGTCAAGGAGATAAGCGGTCAGGGGATAATCGCGACTATTGACAGCAAACAGATAGCCGCCGGCAATGAGAAACTTATGACGGAGTTAGGTCTAAAGCCATGTCATTGCAAGACAGCCGGAACCATAGTTCACATAGCTATTGACAGCATCTATGCCGGGCATATTGTCTTAGGCGATGTCGTGAAGCCTACGTCGAAGGAAGCGATTACCGACCTCCGTAAGTCGGGAGTCGATCAGACAGTGATGCTAACAGGCGATACCAAACCTGTGGCGGAGCAGATTGCATCAGGCCTTGGTATTGATAAGGCTTATAGTGAGCTTCTTCCGGCAGACAAGGTAACGCAACTTGAACGGATACTCCAATCCTCGAAGGGAGATGAAAAAGTTGCATTTGTCGGCGATGGTATCAATGACGCTCCTGCGCTTTCGCGTGCCGATCTCGGCATTGCTATGGGCGCGATGGGAAGCGATGCGGCGATAGAGGCAGCCGATGTGGTGCTCATGGACGATGATCCGATGAAAATCGGCAAGGCAATACGCATCTCGCGCAAATGCTTGAAAATCGTCTGGGAAAACATTATAGTGGCATTGGGCATAAAAGGCGTGTGCCTGATACTCGGCATCTTCGGCATAGTGAACATGTGGCTCGCCATATTTGCCATGTGGCTCGCCATATTTGCCGATGTAGGTGTGATGATTCTCGCAGTTCTGAACGCAATCCGAGCCATGTACGTAAGGAAAATATAGTTACGATAAAATAAATAATGTCGTCTATCTTGATTTATAAAACATCAAAATAGACGACATATTTCATATTATTTATATCTTTATTCTTTTTGGACGGTTTTCATTTTTTAACTGAAAACCCGGACGTCCGATGATGACATCAGACTATCCCGATCCTTCTTTCAGCGGAGACTTCCTCCCGGTGGAGCGTGTGTGTCGCGCGCGGTACACGCCTTCTTCATTGTTTTTGGAAAAGTGGAAGGAATCCTCATAATTCCTTTGGAAAAGTGGAAATTTGTCCATAAATTGCGTTGGAAAAAAGATGTGGTATGCTTAATAGAAAGATAGATAGCTATTTAAAAGATTATTACCAAAAATCTTCTAATGCATTGCTGATAACGGGTGCACGTCAAGTCGGAAAGACCTATTCCATCCGCGAGTTCGGCAAGACTTTCAAGAGTTTCATCGAGATCAACTTCATCGAGAATCCCGATGCCGTTGGATTGTTCAAGGATGCTAAGGGAAGCGCCGACATACTGATGCGTTTGTCGACCATCACGAATGTGCCAATGATAAAAGGGGACACGCTGATATTCTTTGACGAGGTTCAGGAGTGTCCGAATATTGTGACCTCCATCAAGTTTCTGGTGGATGAAGGCTCATATCGCTATATTTTGAGTGGCTCTCTGCTCGGTGTGGAATTGAAAGATATCCGTTCAGTCCCTGTCGGCTATATGGGCGTGAAGGAGATGTTTCCGTTGGATTTCGAAGAGTTCATTACTTGTGTGGGAATCAATGAAAATGTTATTTCCACGCTAAAAGATGCCTGGACGAAAAGGATTCCGGTCGATGAATTCATCCATAACAAGATGATTGAACTGTTCCGGCTCTACCTGATTGTAGGGGGCATGCCGGCAGCGGTCAGCAAGTATCTTGAAAGTAATAACTTGCGGGATGTGTTGGCGGTACAGCAAGAGATTATTCAACTATATAAGAAGGATATAGCCAAGTACGATCCGGATAATAAATTGTATATCGAGGAGATATTCAACCTGATTCCGCCGGAACTCAATGCCAAGAACAAGCGTTTTATCCTCAAGCGCCTCAACGAGAATGCTAAGTATGAACGCTATGAGAACAGCTTCCTCTGGCTGAAGCATGCTGGTGCTGCCATACCAGTGTATAGTGTAGAGGAGCCCAAGGTCCCTCTGCTGCTGTCTCGCACCCGCAACCTTCTCAAGCTCTTCCTCAGCGACATTGGTCTACTGGCAGCCCAATATGCCAACGGCATCCAGATGCGGATTATCAAGGGCGATAAGGACATCAACTTCGGTTCTATCTATGAGAATGTTGTGGCGCAGGAACTTGTCGCACACGGTCTGGAGCCCTATTACTACAACAGCAAGAAGAGGGGAGAACTGGACTTCGTCATAGAGCAGGGGGGCAGGATTCTTCCCATCGAGGTCAAGTCCGGGAAGGATTATACTTACCATCGTGCCCTCTCCAACATTATGGATTGCGATGAGTATGATATCCAGGAAGCACTGGTGTTGAACAATGACAATCTATCAGTTGGTGGTCGAATTACTTATGTGCCGGTCTATATGGTGATGTTCTTGGATAAAGGTGCGGCGGCGCCGATAGAATACAAAGTTGATCTAGGTGGTTTATCGAATGGGGATGTCTAACGGGGTGTTTATTTTCAACGGAAAACAACCCCGTTTTGTTGAATAATAAGAGTTTTATTGAGATTTATGCTAGCATACACATACATCGAAAAAGGAAAGTTCGCTTTGGTGGAGAAACCGAAGCCTGTATTGATTGAGCCCACGGATGCCATTGTGCGCGTGACGATGGGAAGTATCTGTTCCAGTGACCTGCATATTAAGCACGGTAGTGTCCCTCGTGCTGTTCCTGGTATCACCGTTGGGCACGAAATGGTGGGTGTGGTTGAAGAAATAGGTTCTGAAGTCACTAATGTGAAGCCAGGTGACCGGGTAACCGTCAATGTGGAGACCTTTTGCGGAGAGTGTTTCTTCTGTAAGAACGGTTATGTGAACAACTGTACTGACCCCAATGGCGGATGGGCATTAGGATGCCGTATCGATGGCGGACAGACGGAATATGTTCGTGTGCCGCTTGCCAATCAAGGATTGAATCGTATTCCAGATAGTGTTTCCGATGAACAGGCTTTGTTGGTGGGCGATGTCTTGTCCACAGGCTTTTGGGCAGCTCGTATTTCAGAGATTGCAGAAAGCGACACTGTACTGATAATTGGAGCGGGCCCAACGGGCATTTGCACTTTGCTTTGCGTGATGTTGAAGCATCCCAAACGCATCATTGTATGTGAAAAATCTGAAGAGAGAAGACGATTTGTGCAAGAGCATTACCCCGAAGTACTCCTCACAACTCCCGAAGAATGTAAGGAGTTTGTTTTGAAGCATAGCGACCATAGCGGTGCTGATAGAGTGCTAGAGGTGGCCGGAGCTACAGATACCTTCCGACTGGCGTGGGAGTGTGCTCGCCCCAACGCCATAGTTGCCGTAGTCGCACTATACGACCAGGCACAAATTCTTCCTCTGCCCCAAATGTATGGCAAGAACCTCAGCTTTAAAACCGGTGGTGTGGATGGATGCGATTGCGAAGAAGTCCTCAGCTTGATTGAAGAAGGAAAGATTGACACCACTCCACTTATCACGCATCGTTTCCCATTGTGCGAAATCGAAGAGGCTTATCGCGTTTTCGAGAACAAGCTGGACGGGGTGATTAAGGTGGCGATATTTTGATTTTTGCCACCAAACACAAACCTATAGTTTCATGGAAGAGAATAATAATCTCAACCGTCAGTCGAGCAGCTTTTCAAATGGCCACCGTAATTTTTCCAACGAGTTTTGCCCATTTTCGGCAGTCGTCACCAGAACGGAGATGGGCAATGCAAATATATGCATATTATGTGATGTCGTAAAGAAAGTTGAACGACGTGTGCTTTCATTACTTTGACTCCCTGGCAAGTCTGATTTCCTCGTTGATTTCGTCAAGAGACATATCTTGAATGCCTGCATCCGCAGCAGCCTGTCTCATCTCATAGTAAATACTGTCACAGGAGAAAAGTCAGGCGAAATGCTTGTCCTTGCAACTCTCCAGGAAGACCAGCCAGACGGCGAATAGTCTTACATACATACCGCCTCACTTGAGGCATCCGATTTCCCAACAAAACCATTCCCCTCAAGACTTCGGTCTTGAGGGGAATTATTTATACTTTAGTATCTTTCTTGTATTGGATAGTTAACATGATAGCTAAAACAGCAGCTAAAATAAGCCATATCACTGTTACTCCTAATAAGATATAGTATATAATTTCATTGATATGTATCCTAATTGTTAGTATTGAAGTGGCACAAACCAATATAGATACAACAAGAAGGGAAAAGCAAAAAGAAATAATTTGTTTTACTTTTGAAATATACTTCTGATGAAGATGCCTCTTTCTGCTTACATTCGGATTCTTTAGAGTCTTACTCTCATTGATATAGAAAATCAACTGTTCTCTTTTGTTCAAGACAAAAGAATACAATACCGTTATAATGGTAATCAAAACACTAGCGGACGTAAGATGAAACGTCCAAATATTAGTTAAGCCCTCTTTAATCAAAATTTCCGACATATTAAACCTCACCATTTGATAAATAGTTCGTTAAAACGCCGCTCAGTTTCTCCAATTATAAAGTCCTCGTTATAAACCTTTTGTTCAAGTTCTGTCTGACTAATTGCTGTAGAGGCGTTAAATACTTTTTCTGCTGTCTCTTGAAACTCCAACTGAGCTTCATCAATCATTTGTTTTGTTATCCTGTATTCCTTTTTCCCCTGTATGAAGCAAAATCTTTGTTTTTGATACTGCGAGGTGTCAAGTTCTTCATTAACCAAATCTTCTATAAGGTTGAAAGGCACATCCTTAAATGTGTTTTCTTTGGCCTTTTGAAGCTGAGTCTTTGTAAGGTATGGCTTATATTGTATATCTATATCATCCTCATCGAAAGAGATACCTGTATACTTCACCTGGAGTTCTGGTATATTGCCAATACTTTTCAGTTCTTTAAGGACTAAATCAGTCTTAATGTTCTGAATAGGGTGGTTTAAGGTTTTATTAACCAATAATCTTGCAAGACGGCTAACACTTCCAGAATCTTTATAAGGATCTTCATAAACAAGCACAAGGAAGAAACATTCTTTTGAATTATGCGCACCACCATTTATAATTGGATATAGTAGCACGTAATTGTTATCGGTACCAATTTTACTTGTTTTACCAATGGCATACTTCTGACCGTCTTCAAAATATCCATCATTGATATTTGTGCTGAAAGCAGCGATTTTAATCAGAAGACATGGGCGATCACTAATAGTTTTCTCGGAATATTCCACATTACTTATAACAGAAGTCTTGGTTTTATTCCTATTGTTTGAATGTATTGGCTTAAACTTACCATCTATAATACTTTTAATATCATCAATCATAGTTTGATAAGTGCATCCAAAGATATCGTCCTCTGTACATTCAAAAGAACTTGTTGTAAAAACAGGTACTTTTATAAGATAAGATTTTTCTGCCATATGATAAGACTCGTTATTGTGCCACTATATTTTATCCACTTACAAATCTAAATAAATTAGTTGAAGCAATCATTCTCATAACTCATAAATATTTTTCATTAATGTCACGTTGCAAAGATATTTTCTCCTTGTGCCAAGATAGAGCCCAAGTAAAAATTGCGCAATCCTTAATTTAGGGATTGTCGTTTAATGTTTTC
>HF986343.1:14495-29350 GCA_000432655.1 Bacteroides sp. CAG:1060 | reverse complement strand
AGACAGCACAATGGCGAGCACGGCCGCAATACGGATAACCCGGGGATCAAACACACGGGTAATATTCAGCACTCCGGTATTCTCTCCATAAGTGGTATTGGCCGGGGCTCCGAAAAGAGAAGCGATTGAGGTGGCCAGGCCGTCTCCCATAAGCGTGCGATGCAGGCCCGGATCCTCAAGATAGTTTACCCCCGTCGTAGAGGAAATTGCACACATATCGCCGATATGCTCCACCATAGTTGCCAGGGAAATAGGCAGAATGGCGATTATCGCAGCCACTATCAAACTCCAGTCCGGATTCTTGAAAACAGCAAAAGAGGTGTTTTCCCAGGCAAAAGGAAGTCCAACCCACGCGGCTTCCTTCACGGATGTGAAATCCACCTGCCCGAAGCATGCGGCCACAACGTAAGACCCGAGCACTCCGAGCAGAATCGGGACAATCTTTATCATCCCCCGCCCCCAGATATTGCATACCACTATTATGGCAACGGATAGAATCGCTATCCACCAATTCTGGCTGCAATTCTGGATTGCCGATCCGGAAAGGGTCAGACCGATAGCTATGATGATAGGGCCTGTAACTACCGGAGGGAAGAAACGCATCACCTTCTTGGCACCGAAAGCCGCAAAAAGACCGGCCAGCACGAAATACATGAACCCTGCGCAGAAGACTCCGATACACGCATAAGGCAGCGACTGCGCAAGTGTCATTCCCTTGGCCATACCCATTTGGGTTACAGCCGCATAGCCGCCGAGAAAAGCAAAGGATGATCCAAGGAAGGCAGGCACCTTCATCTTGGTACACAGATGAAAAATGAGCGTACCGATTCCGGCGAACAGCAAAGTCGCAGAAACGGAAAGTCCGGTAATCACCGGAACCAAAATAGTTGCCCCGAACATAGCAAAGAGGTGCTGTAATCCGAGAATCATCATTTTACCCGAGCCAAGAGTTCTGGCGTCGTAAATTGTCTGGTCTTTTTGTATTTTAGCCATAATATATAATTAATTATCTTGTTTCTTCCGCCAGAATACCGAAGTGATGTCCTCACCCTTATAATAAAGCCGCTGGTTGGTAGTCGGCTCATTGAGGGGACCGTATTCCGGGATGTACGGACCTATTTTCAGAAAATCAAACAGCTCCGCCAACTCCGGCTCCACTTCCTTTCTGCCCGAATAAAGAGCAAGTTCCATGTGCGGATAACGACTGCGCACATAGCCGGCTATTTCCTTAAGAGCAGCAAGGTCGCTGCCTTCTCCAAGAAAGAGAAAGCAGTTGGCCCCGAAATTATCAGAGATTATCTTATCCACTGCCGCATGATTCAACTCCTCCCCGATATCTTTCCTTAAGAAAGGAGAATGACAGCCACGGCAATTACCCTGGCAGTTGGAAATCTCCACTGCCAGGGTAACTCTGTCCGGAATCTCTTCCAGTACTATATCGGTAAGCGCAGGAATGTATTTGATCATTTCACTTCTTCAGGAGCATAGTACCTGTGCTTGGCCTCAATCTGCCTAGGTTCAGCAAATGAAGACACTCTCTTGAGATAACCGATGACTCTTGTCAGATAATCGACGTTTTCACTTCCGCATTTCGGGCATTTGGTAAGAGTATCCTTGCTAATGTACCCGCAGTCATTGCAGATGGTGTTCCTGACATTGAATGTAAAGTAGTTGGTCCCGTAATGGGCTGCCACCTTGAGAAGCTGTCTGTACTGCTCCTTACTCAAGTGCTCCTGAAGATTCATGTGCAGGGCGGAACCTCCGTCCAGATACTTGACATAGTCCTCTCCGTGGAGCTTGAACTTGTCAATTATGGATACCATATCATCCTCAGGGTTATAGAAATACGAGCTGTAGAGATTGTGCTTGGAAGACACGAAATAGCCATCCTTGCTGTCCCACTTGTAGTTCTTCGCGGCAAGATTCTCGGCCGGCACGAACTCGGTGTTGAACATAGCCTCGGAAGTGCGGTCCTTGCGATTGGAGATATTGATGGTCTCAAGAACCTTATTCACAAATTCTCCGTATGTAGGATTAGGAGAAATCTCCAGTCCGAGGAATTCGGCGGCCTCGGTAAGTCCGTTCACGCCGACTGTAAGGTACTGCTTCTTCATGTCGATGAATCCTGCATTGTACACGTCAAGCATGTCCGCCTTGTAGAAATCCTTTATAATCTCGTTGAAGGCTATCTGGTATTTGTGCACACGCTCGGTCATCTCGGTGATGGACTTCGCTATGTAGTTGTTGTACAAGTCCTCCTTGTCATAGAAGTGCGACGAAGAGTTCAAAGGCTTGCCCTCTGGAAGAGAAACGCCCCTTCTCTCGCGGAAATACCGGCGGACCGCATCCTGAATAAGCCTGTTGAGATTAATGGTCATCACAGACTTGGAACCTGTGGCCACAGATGCCGTACCCATGGAATACTGGTGGGTCGTATGGTTGTGGGAGGTATCCTCCTTGTCTTCCAGGTCCTTAAGGCTGTTGCGAAGCCGGCAGCAGCTGGAGAGAGAGTCCGGGCTGTTGGATATATAGCAGAAGAAACTGTGTCCCTTGGACCACATCTCTGACGTGAAGTCAGCATAAGCCTCATCGGAATAACCATCTCCGCCATCAGTCAGAAGAGCCATGGTCTCCACAGGGAAAGTGAGGAGATAATTGCGACGCTCTTCATTGAACCAGTTCATAAAATGTCTCTGAAGCCAGTCAAGGGTCTCCCACTTAGGCGCCGAACCGTCCGGGAAGCGGAACTCTCCGAATACTCCCTGGAAATAATTCTTGTCAAAATAACTGATGTTCCAGAATACGGTCTGATATCCCCTGTTGCCGGCAGGCATGTTCATGGAATGCACAACCTGCTGGAAATAGTTGTCGATTACCTTTACAAGGGTCCTCTTCTTGACATTCAACTCCACCACCTCGTCAAGACGGTCGATGTAGTCATCTCCATAGTCCTTGCGGATGAAGTAGTCAAGATACATAAGGAACTCCGGAGTGGCCACGGCACCCATGAACTGTGAAGAAATGGAATATACGAGGTTGATGAACTCTCCACAGAAAGACTTGAGGTCGGTAGGAGCTATGGAAACCCCGCCCAACTCCTTCAGTCCGCTCACAAGGAAAGGATACATGGTAATGGCCACGCAATAAGGGAATCCCGGGGTCCCGCTCTCGTCATGCTTGTACAGCACATGAGAGTTCAAATCCTTAAGGTACTGATCCGCAAGAGCCCTTCCGTAAAGAGTCTTTATCTTGTCGCACATGATGTACCTGTTCTGCTTGATGTTGTTCTCCTTGTAGAGCTCATTTCCAAGCGTGACGATATTCTTCCGCGTGACATTTGCATTGGAGTCGAATTTGGAGCCGGTGGCGGCATTGGACGCAGCGATATAGTCCTTTATGAAATCGCGCTTCTTGCGGAGATCGATGTCCGCATCGAACTTGTCGATGTACGCGTGGGCCACACGCTTGTTGATGGACATAAGCGACTCCTCCACCTGACGGCGGATTTCCGCGCTGGTAATCCCTTCGTATATGTAAAGATTATTGATGATTGACACCACGATAGCGTCATCGCAATACTCTTTCGCAGACTTATATGCCTCGTGTATTCCACGTGCCAACTTGGCTTTATCAAACTCCTCGATCGAGCCATTGGTTTTACGTACATCCATTGTATTTAATTTTAAATTATTCTAGATTATTCATAGCTAACTTCGCAAATTTAGAAATAAAGTGTGTCATTGACCAACAACCGGACATCAAGTTATCAACAAGTTTTCAACATAGCCACATACCACTTCCAAATGCACACCGATGCTAAAAAAGATAAGCGAACAACCACGCGACACATAGCAATTATCAATATATTTTACTACCTTTGTGCTGATTGACACAACTCTTATATAATGAAAAAAATTGACGTTGTACTCGGACTCCAGTGGGGCGACGAGGGAAAAGGCAAGGTGGTCGATGTTCTGACCCCTGACTACAAGGTAATTGCCAGGTTTCAAGGCGGCCCTAACGCCGGACACTCACTTAAATTCGACGGAGAACATTTTGTACTTCACACCGTTCCTTCCGGCATCTTCAGACCGGATACCATAAATATAATAGGCAACGGCGTGGTGATCGACCCTGTCATCCTGATGGAGGAAATCAAAGACATTGAAGCCAAGGGAGGAGACATCTCAGGGAAGCTGCTCATCTCCAAAAGAGCACACCTCATACTCCCTACCCACAGGATTCTTGACGCCGCAAGCGAAGCCGCCAAAGGCAAGTCCAAGATCGGTTCCACCCTCAAAGGCATAGGACCTACCTATATGGACAAGACAGGCAGAAACGGACTCCGCGTAGGAGATATCCTGTCCCCGGAATTCAAAAAAAGATACGAGACACTGAAGAACAAGCACATCGGGATGCTCGCACAGTACGATTATACCTACGATGTGTCCGAATATGAGAAGAAATGGTTCGAATCAGTAGAGCAGCTCAAGAGGTTCGAGTTCATCGAAAGTGAGCTCAAGACCAACGAGTACCTCAAGAACGACGTTCCCGTACTTGCAGAAGGCGCACAGGGTTCGATGCTCGACATAGATTTCGGAACCTATCCTTTCGTCACTTCTTCCAACACCATGTCTGCGGGCGTATGCACCGGACTGGGAGTTGCCCCATGCCATGTCGGGAAAGTGATAGGCATCTTCAAAGCCTATTGCACCAGGGTCGGAAGCGGTCCTTTCCCTACCGAGCTGCTTGACGAGACCGGAGAGGAACTCAGACGCATAGGCAACGAATTCGGAGCCACCACAGGACGCCCTCGCCGCTGCGGATGGCTGGATCTGGTAGCTCTCAAATATGCCGTGATGATGAATGGCGTGACAGAGCTCATAATGATGAAATCGGACGTACTCAACACATTCGAGACCATCAAGGTAGCCACAGCATACAAAGTCGGTGACGCGGTTGTGGATTACTTCCCGTTCGAGTGCAATGACAACATCACTCCGGTTTACAAAGAGTTCAAGGGATGGAATACTGATATCTGCTCAGTACGCAAATATGAAGACTTCCCTACGGAGTTGAAAGACTACATCGCATTCATCGAAGCCGAGACCGGATGCCCGGTAAGAATCATTTCCGTCGGCCCGGACAGAAGCGAAATCGTCATAAGATAGCACCAAAAGCTACCCTTTGATATCGACATTGAAGCCCTCTTCTATGAGATCGGCAACAAGAGAACGCATTCTCTCCACAGAGAATTTCTCAAGGCCGGCCATAGGAGTCGGGCGATTAATGGTATATACCATTATCTCGCGGGGATGAAGTTCCCTGACAATTTCTTTCCACCCTTCCAGCACCTCCGGGCTTGAACTGTCAAATTCCGGACTTTTCAGGAACATGGTCTGAAGTATGAAATCCCCGTCAAATTTCTTGAGAGAATCGATTGTTCTTCGAAGACTGTACCCCGGAGCGGGACGGTCAATCAGTGCGACAAGTTCATCTGTCGGAGCATCTATTTTCATTATTGGAGAATCCACCTTGCGAAGGGCCTCCAGCACCTCGGGAACATGCACCCGCGTAGCATTGGAAAGCACCGACACCCTGGCACCCGGGAAAAACTCATCGCGCAGCCGCAGGGTATCATCTACTATCTGAGGAAACTCCGGATTGAGTGTCGGCTCCCCGTCTCCGGAGAACGTAATGGAGTCTATATGCACTCCCTCCCTTTTGAGAGCGGCGAGTTTGTCTTCAAGGGCGCTGCGAACGTCAGCAGCTGTCGGAAGCCGTTTGTCGTCCCGACCGTCTTTATTCCATCCGCACTCGCAGTAAATGCAGTCAAAAGAGCAGATTTTCCCGTGCTCCGGGAGCAGATTAATTCCCAAAGATGCACCGAGCCTTCGGCTGTGAATAGGCCCGAATACCGTATCTTCCCTTAACATTTCGTATCAGTTTCTTCACTATCGTCACGATAGAGATATGTAGGATAGTTGCCGTTGAAACATGCAAGGCAGAGTTCCTCCCTTCTCCCGGCCTCAAACAAAGCTTTCTCGGAAAGAAAAGCTATGGAATCCACGCCCAAGGACTGCCGCACTTCCTCAAGAGAGCGTCCGGCACACATAAGTTCCTTGCGCGTCGTGATATCTATGCCATAATAGCAAGGACCAGTAATCTGAGGGCTGGCGATACGCAGGTGAACCTCCGTCGCCCCGGCCTCGCGCAACATGGTGACTATCCTTCTGGATGTAGTGCCCCTTACGACGGAATCATCGACAAGCACTATTCTCTTGCCGTTGACAATGGTCTTTACAGGAGACAATTTCATCTTAACTCCCTTATCCCTCATTTCCTGAGAAGGCTGGATAAAGGTTCGTCCTATGTATTTATTTTTGATAAGCCCCATCTCATAAGGCAGGCCGCTCGCCTCGGCGTATCCCATGGCGGCACTCAGGCTGGAATCCGGAACTCCGACCACGATATCGGCGTCGGCAGGAGCCTCTTCATAGAGGAGTTTTCCTGTCACTTTCCTGAAACTGTGGACATTGCATCCTTCTATATCACTGTCCGGACGGGCAAAATAGATATATTCCATGGCGCACAGGAAATGATGCTGGAAAGTCGAGTAGTTGTTGGACCTTATCCCCTGATGATCAATGGTAACTATCTCTCCAGGCTCAATATCCCTTATGAACTGCGCTCCGATGACATCGAACGCACAAGTCTCGCTGCTTACCACATACCCGTCTCCCAACTTTCCCAAAGAAAGCGGACGCAATCCATGCTTGTCCCGACAGGCATAGATACGGTTCTCCGTCATGATAAGAAATGCAAACGCTCCCTCGATCATATTGAGGGCCTCCTTTATGGCAAGTATGCGCGGACGCTTACGCTCCCTGGGGTCTTTTCGTATCAGGTGCGCCAGAATCTCGCTGTCCGATGAAGACTGGAAAAGAGTGCCCCGGTCTTCAAGATAACGGCGCAACTGCTGGGAGTTGACTATATTGCCGTTGTGCGCTATCGAAAAGTCTCCTGTATTGTGATGGAAAAGGAAAGGCTGGACGTTGTCAATTCCACCGCCTCCCGTAGTGGAGTAGCGGACATGACCTATCGCCATGCTGCCCTTAAGAGTGGAAAGGTTGCCCTCGTTGAAAATTTCAGTCACAAGGCCTTCCCCCTTGATTCTCTTGAGGTTACCTTCATCATCACGGGATACGATACCGCATCCTTCCTGTCCCCTGTGCTGCAGGGCGTGAAGACCGTAATACACCAGATTCGCGGCATTCTCAATTCCGTAGATGCCGAACACTCCACATTCTTCGTGGATTTCGCTGTCAAGACAATTCATATCCGACAAATTTAGTAATTTTTCATGTATATATTTTAAGGCTTGAGTAAAAATGAGTACATTTGCAAGTAGAAAATTTTCCTCATTTTATGAAAGCATTAGTTAGTACTGATTTCAATTTTAAGGGCCAGACAGCCAAGTATCAAGGCAAGGTCCGCGACGTGTACAGCATCGGAAGCGATTATCTGATCATGGTGGCAACTGACCGTATCTCGGCATTCGATGTAGTCCTCCCTAAAGGCATCCCTTTCAAGGGGCAGGTTCTCAACCAGATAGCCTCAAAGTTCCTGGACGCTACGGCCGACATTATCCCTAACTGGAAAATCGCAGAAATCGACCCTATGGTAACAGTAGGCTACAGATGCGAACCTTTCAAGGTGGAGATGGTAATCAGAGGTTACCTGACCGGACATGCATGGAGAGAATACAAGGCAGGCAAACGCACCCTCTGCGGAGTTGCACTGCCGGAAGGAATGGTAGAGAACCAGAAATTCCCGGAACCTATAATCACCCCTACCACCAAAGCTGACGAAGGACACGACGAAGACATCAGCAAAGAGGATATCATAGCCAAGGGACTTGTATCCCGCGAAGACTACGAGCAGCTCGAAAAGTACACACGCGCACTGTACGAGCGCGGATGTGAGATGGCTGCCGACAAGGGACTCATCCTCGTGGACACCAAATATGAATTCGGAAAACGCGACGGCAGGATTGTCCTCATGGATGAGATTCACACCCCTGACTCGTCAAGATATTTCTACGCCCAGGGATACGAGCAAAGGCTCGCCGCGGGCGAAAGGCAGAAACAACTCTCAAAGGAATTCGTACGCGAGTGGCTTATGGCCGGAGGATTCCAGGGACGCGAAGGAGAAGTAGTGCCCGAGATGACAGATGAAGTGGTAAACGGCATCACTGACAGATATATCGAGCTCTACGAGCACATCACCGGGGAGAAATTCCAAAGAGCACAGTGCGACGACCTTGCAGAGCGCGTCCGCACCAATATTGAGAAATTCCTTTCAACCCGCAAATAATATGATAGAAAGATATTCACGCAAGGTCATGAGAGATGTCTGGACTGAAGAGAACAAGTTCAGCGCCTACCTCAAAGTCGAAACCCTCGCATGTTATGCATGGAGCGAGCTCGGAGTGATTCCGCGCGAAGACGTGGACAAGATACGTAACAACGCCACATTCTCCGTAGAGCGCATCAAGGAGATTGAAGAGCAGACAAGACATGACGTGGTAGCTTTTACCAGAGCGGTAAGCGAAAGTCTGGGAGAAGAGAAAAAATGGGTGCACTACGGACTCACATCCACGGATGTAGTGGATACGGCCAACGGCTATCTCCTCAAGCAGGCGAATGCCATCCTTCTCAAGGACCTCGAAGACTTTCTGGAAGTACTCAAGCGTCGCGCCAATGAGTTCAAAACCACTCCGTGCATAGGACGAACCCACGGAATACATGCGGACATCACTTCTTTCGGGCTGAAATGGGCTCTTTGGTATGAAGAGATGAAGCGCAACATCGACCGTTTCAAATACGCATGCAAAGGCGTAGAAGCCGGCAAAATGAGCGGTGCGGTCGGCAATTTCGCCAACATTCCTCCTTTCATTCAGGACTACGTATGCGAGCATCTCGGCATAGACTCCGCCGAAATCTCCACTCAGGTACTCCAAAGGGATCGTCATGCATTCTACATATCCACACTCGCCATCATAGCATCCACCCTCGAGCAGATGGCCTTTGAGGTCCGCAACCTTCAGCGCACGGAAGTACGCGAGGTGGAAGAAGCGTTCCGCAAGGGGCAGAAAGGCTCCAGCGCCATGCCGCACAAGCGCAACCCTATCAGCAGCGAGAATATCTGCGGATGCGCAAGGGTCATGAGAGGATATATGGCCGCATCCTGCGAGAACGTGGCCCTGTGGCACGAGAGAGACATCTCCCACTCGTCCACCGAGCGCATAATACTTCCTGATGCCACCGAACTGCTGGACTACATGCTCACCAGGTTCAAGGGAATACTCGACAATCTGGTAGTATATCCTGAAAGGATGCTCCATAACATATACCTGACCAAGGGCGTGATTTTCGCCCAGAGAGTGATGAATGCACTTATCGGAAAGGGACTGTCACGGGAAGAAGCATACGATACCGTGCAGCCGATAGCCATGAAAGCATGGACAGAAGGTCTTGCATACAAAGATCTCCTCAAGGCTGACTCCAAGGTGATGAGGCTTCTTTCAGAAGATGAGCTGGAAGGATGTTTTACTCTTGACTACTATTTCAAGAACGTAGATTACATATTCAAAAGAGTAGGTTTAAGCGAATAAGCCTGCAATATAAATATTAGGATTGTGGAGTGAAGGGAATCCGGTCAAATGCCGGAACTGTGCCCGCAGCTGTAGTTTCCATCCAAATCCCAGGATTATGCCATTGTTCGCACAAGAATGAGAAGGCCCGGGGACGGAAAGAGTCAGAAGACCTGCCCAATCAAGTCAAACAAAGAAGCTCGGGGGCAAGCTTCAGTTTGTGCGAAAGATGATATTGTCCGGAATATTGTCAGCATTGTGGTTAAGCGCCGCAATGCTACTTTATACCGTCTCAAGCTATGGAACGGACCAATCTGTCGTTCCCGGAAGTTCTGAGACGGCGGCAGTCTCTGCAAATGAGCCGCTGAAAGATACGCTCTCAAGGGCTATAATCACGGCCGAAAGGGATGCGGCCGCATCACGGACTGCACCCATCCAGAAAATTTCAAGAGCAGCCATCGAAAGAAGCGGAGCGTCCGGGCTCCACGAAATACTCCGCACGTTTTCCGGAGTAAGCATACGCGATTACGGCGGAATAGGAGGACTCAAAACCGTATCCGTAAGGGATATAGGAGCACAGCACACCGCCATCTGTTATGACGGCGTAGTAATATCCGACGCGCAGAACGGCCAGACGGACATCTCGCGTTTCAACCTCGACAACATCTCCGAAATAACGATGGAAACCGGCGGCTCCGATGATATCTTCCGCGCAGCCAGACTTCTCAACGCATCCGGAATATTGTCTCTTTCCACAATATCCGATAAGGACAGCTTCAATGCGGCCATGGCCTATGCCTCATTCAATACATACCGCCCGCATATCTTCCTGAACAGAAGTTTTTCCGACCGCATATCTGTAGGCGCGTCACTGGATTACCTGTATTCCGGCGGAGCATACCCGTTCTCCTTCACCAACGGCAGTCTGATGACGCAGGAGCGAAGACTCGGCAGCGACGTTCATACATTAAGCTCCGAGACGACACTAAGAGTCAATACCGCAGACTCCGGCAGCCTCACCGCCAAAATCAGATTCTTCGATTCGGAAAGAGGACTTCCCGGAACGGTCGTGTTTTATGTACAGGAGCCTACCGAAAGGCTATGGGACAAAGAACTGTCCGCCAGTATGACATATAAGACCGGTAGTCTCGGAAGATGGCGGTTTTCCGAGACCGTCAATTTCGACATGAGCCGCAACCGGTACACGAACAGTTCCGTACACTACGAGCAGGATGACAGATACAACCAGAAAGAACTCTCTTCTTCCGGCATTGCAGAATACCGGTTTAATGACCACCTCAGGTTCACTTTTGCCGAAGACCTGCTGCTCAACACCCTCTACGCCACTATCCCCGAATGCCCTCAACCGAAAAGATTATCCTCAGTATCAGCCATTTCCGGGCAATGGAAAGACCACAGACTCACTGTCACCGGCAGCCTCTGTGGCACCGTCATACGGGAAAAGGCCGAAAAAGGTAAAGCAGCCTCCCCCATCAACAGGCTCGCCCCGTCCCTGAGCCTCTCCTTCAAAATCGCCGAAGGTCTGCGTGTGCGTGCATCATACCGCGACGGATTCAGGGTGCCTACATTCAACGATCTCTACTACACCCGCATCGGCAACGGTGAGCTGCACCCCGAAAGAGCACGCCAGTACAACATAGGCCTGACATACAGCCTGTACAATAAACGCCGGGACACATGCCCGTTTCACCTGACTGCCTCTCTGGACCTTTATCACAACATCATCCGTGACAAGATACTCGCAGTGCCGACAATGTTCATCTGGAAAATGCGCAACCTCGGAGAAGTCAGGATGACCGGGGCGGATATTTCCGTCTCCGGAAGCGTAACCCCCACGAAACACACCGTCATCCGGCTTTCGGCCAACTACTCGGCCAGACGAGCCATCGATGTCACGGACCCGTCGGCCAAAAACTACAGGCACCAGATACAATATACCCCACGGCACAGCGGCAATATCTTTCTTGACATCGGGACTCGCTGGGCGGACCTGTCATACACTCTAAACGCCGTAGGACGCCGCTGGAGTCTGCCTCAAAACATCCCTGCCAACGAAATGCCATCATATTTCGACCACTCGATATCCGTAGGACGGAGTTTCATCCTTGGCAAAATCGGAATCAGGATATCGGCTGAGGCACTGAACCTTTCTGACAAGAACTACGAAGTGGTACGCTTCTACCCCATGCCGGGAAGGAATTACAGAATAACAATCAAATTTACATATTGACAATGAAAAAGAACATTTTCTTCTATGCTGCACTTGCTGCAGTGACAGCCCTTGCAGCCGTTTCCTGTACCAAACAGGAAAACAATCCCAAGCCGCAGGGAGCAACGGGCTACTATGTGCTGAACAACGGTTCATTCAAGATGAACAACTCTTCAGTCACCATCTACAATTCCGACGAAAAGGTCACCGCGGCCGGTGTTTTTGCCTCTGCCAACGGAAAGGGACTCGGAGATACCGCGCAGGACATTCTCGTGTCCGGAGATGACGTATTCATTTCCGTCAACGTCTCCAAAATCATATTTGTCACCGACAGGGATCTTAAAATCAAAAAAGAAATCGTAGCCAAACTTCCTGACGGCACAGCCCTTTCTCCACGATACCTGGCACAGGGCCCTGAAGGGAAAGTATATGTCACATATTACGAAGGGTACCTCGGAGAAATATCCGCTTCCGACTACTCTGTGCGAGTCACGCCCGTAGGAGCCAGCCCTGAAGGGTGCGCATATTCATCCGGCAGAGTATTCGTATCCAATTCCGGCGGAGCCAACTACCCGAACTACGAGAAAACGGTGTCCATGGTAGATGCAGAATCATTCCGGGAGAGCGACAGAATTGAAGTCAATGTCAATCCGGCCACAATGGTCGCTTCCGGAGACATCATCTACCTATTCAGCCTCGGAGATTACGGTGCCAGCCCAGCAAAAGTGCAGTCCATCAGCGCCACCTCACTGGAAATCAAGGACCTGGACTGCACCAGCCCTACCGCCATCGCCCTGTCAGGCAACACCCTTTACGTGATGTGCGGAGGATATGCCGCTGACTACACCCCGCTTCCCGCCACCATTTACAAATACAATGCTGCAGACGGCAAGCGCATCGGGGAGTTCGTCACAGACGGCACAAGCCTCCCGAAAGCATACTCGCTTTCGGCTACTGACGATTTCGTGTGGGTAGGATGCTCGGACTACAAGACCAACGGTGACATGTATGTATTCACCAAGGACGGCAAACTCTACGACAAATTTGACACGCAGGGCATAAATCCTATCAAGGTAGCGGCACGATGATACTCAGTCTACTGTATGTGCTTCTGTCAGGAATAGCCCTTCCTGTCGGAGGTATCCAGATGCAATACCTGTGGCGGAATCAGCTCGGAGACGTGTATTCTCTCGGGCTCGGCTCCGCCGCATGTCTTGGCGCGGCTGCAGCTACAATGTCCGGATGGTGCTCGCTCACCGTAGGGTCATTCATCTGCACCCTTATATGCACACTGGTATGCTTTCTTGTGACGCTCAAAGTATCCACCAAGAATCTGATTACATTCGGTATCATCTTCGGCACGTTCATCGGATCGCTCGGAACCATTGTCGTAACCAACGCACCGAACTCGGATCTGCTGAAACAATACTACCTTTGGGGAGCGGCCAATTTCAAGATGGAAGGCGTGACAAGCGGAGATATCATCTTCTCCCTCTGTCTGTTTGCGATAGGCATCGCAGCCGCCATCATGGACCACAAAAAGCTCAGCGCGCATTTCAGGGGCGAGACGGAATTGAGCAAAGCCCATAAGGCATTGAGCCTTCTGATGATAATGTTCCTGGTGACTTCGGCCGTAAGTATATGCGGACCTATAGGATTCATATCCCTTGGCGTTCCGAATCTCAGCCGCACGGTCTGTCACAGCAAGGACATCCGCAAACACTATCTGATATCTTCTGCCATGGGAGTAGGACTCCTGCTGATTACATTCCTTGTGACGGAATACGTAAGTTTCGGCATATACCTGCCAATCAGCGCCACTATGGCCATCATAGCGCTTCCTCTCACAACCCTTCTCTTCATCAAAGGAGAACAATAAATAAACTCCGGATGCCCTTGTGATTTTCTGTAAAAATCACTAATTTTCGAACTCTTATACACAATAATATCTCTTATGAACAAAACCACATTCAAACTCACCCTTGGCGCAGCGGTACTGATTCCTGCTATCGCGGCAGTAGCGATTACCGTTGCGTCTGACGGAGGCAACCTTCCGGTAAGACCGGAAGGACCTTGCGACATATATGCTGCAGGAGGTACACCATGCGTAGCAGCGCATTCATCCACAAGAGCCCTTTACAGCAGTTACGAAGGACCGCTATATCAGGTCATGAGGCAGTCCGACGGCAAAACCATCGATATTCAGGTCGTCAAAGCAAGTGCAGGCGACCCGGGAGGATATGCGGATGCCGCAGCGCAGGATGAGTTCTGCAAGGATACATACTGCTGGATTACCATACTTTACGATCAGTCCGGCAATGGAAATGACTTGTATCAGGCACCTCGCGGAGGGTTCAGCGGTCCGGCAATGGGAGGATTCAACAACATTCCTCTCGCAGATGCCGCACCGACTACACTCATGGGTCACAAGGTTTATGGAATATTCATTGCTTCCGGTATGGGCCTGAGATGGAACGATGCTCATGGTACGGCCGTGGACGACCAGGCAGAAGGCCAGTATTGGGTCATAAGCGGACATCATTACAACTCCGGGTGCTGCTTTGACTACGGCAATGCGGAAACAGACAGCCGAGACGACGGTGACGGTACCATGGAAACGACATATTTCGGCACCCAGAAAGCTTGGTATTATGGACATGGTGCAGGTCCATGGATTATGACAGATCAGGAGAACAATCTTGTAGGTTGCGTCAACCCGGATCCAAACGACAAATACTGCGATGCCCTCAAAAGTATCAACTGGCGTTTCGTAACGGCCACAGCTGACGGAGAACCTCATCATTGGCGCGCCATGGGAGGAAACGCACAGGGCGGAGAACTGGAGATGCTATATGATGGAGGACGCATCATCAACGAAAGAAGCAGCTACGATCCTATGCGCAAGCAGGGCGCAATCCTTCTTGGCAACGGAGGGGACAACTCCAACGGCTCGCAAGGTGTTTTCTATGA
>HF986343.1:12880-14447 GCA_000432655.1 Bacteroides sp. CAG:1060 | reverse complement strand
TACTTTCCCAAGTGTCGAGGTTAATCAGAACATCCAGAAAAACATAGTCGCCGCGCGGTATGACGTGGCTCGACTGACCATAGGTCAGATAGAGGATATCGACAATCCGGGCGGGCTCCAGACCTTCCGCCTCAACAGCACTTCACACACCAGCGTAAAATTCGTCAATACTACAAATGAAACCATAAGTGACCTTAGCATCTCACTGAAAGTGCCGCGCGGATGGAAGTCCAAGGTTACCGGAACGACCAACGCTGTCAGAAAAGTTGGTTATCAGGTCGAACCTGGGCAGACAGTAGTGGTCGATTTCACCGTCACGTCCTCCGGCCAAGAATATAATGGAGATATCAAGGCAGTGGCAGAGTGGACCGGAGCAAACGGAAAAGACTCATGGTCGGCCGTTCAAAAAATACGCAACGTTCATCCCGTGACCATAAACGAGTTCCGTTCCGCCGACTCAAACGGAAACACGACCAACTCATTCATAGAACTCTACAACGATTCCGACAAACCGGTCAAGATATCCGGATGGACTCTGACCCATCACGAAATAAACCTGCCATATTTTTCATCAATCACCATTCCTTCAAAGACATACATTGAGCCAAAAGGATTCTACCTGATGGGACTTTCCACATCGGGACTTTCAGTAGATGCATCCAAGGGAGACAAGGTTATATATGTACGCAGCGTTAAAGGCCTAAAGCCGGGAGATGAAATCACAATAGGCAATGGCAAGAATGCAGAGAAAGCAAAGATTGCGTCCGTAATAGCTCCAGAGCCGCAGAAACCGGTACAGACAGTCGGAAGATTCAGAAGAGAACCGGAACCGGGCATCCCTACAACCATTTGGCAACCTCTTCCAGAAGGACCTGTCATCACTATCCCGGCAGGTGCCACCAACATTCCGGTCACCAGCATTTCCGGCTTCAATGCAGGGCATAAGATGGCTATTGGCTATGGTTCCACATATCCTGCAGTATCCAATTCAATAGAGAAATATGAGGTAGTCACTGTCACAGAAGTCGGCAAGCCGGGAACCCAGGCATATCTCTCAATGGATGCCAAGCCAGGAGACACCAATATTAAAGTAAGCAGCACCGCCAACATCACTGCAGGAGACATCATCAGACTTGATATTGACAGCGAAGGACACGGCATTGAATATGTCACGGTAAAAGCTGTCGGCACGCCTTCTGTACGAAACACTTTCAACGGTCCGCTTCGTCCGGATGAAGCCGCAGGGACAGGACTTGAACTGGAGGAACCACTGAAGTTCCACCACGCCAGCAATATGCCTTTCAGCGTAAGGGGTACCGGAATCTCCTTCGAGCCTGCCACTAAATTCAGCCATTCAAGCAACGAGCCGGTACTATCCCTTGTATTTGCCCTCGAACTCGAGAATCCGCTTGCAAAGTCACACAATATCAACGATGTGATACAGGCTTTAAACTGCACGGAAGCAGGCTATCATGGTGACGTGGCCGCAGATCTTCTCTTTGGCGGCCCGGCAATAAGCGCCACTGCAGGCAATATGACGCTGCGAACAAGCAAGGGGCTCATAGTG
>HF986343.1:7466-12872 GCA_000432655.1 Bacteroides sp. CAG:1060 | reverse complement strand
AAGGGGCTCATAGTGGACGCTCTCAACTATGGCAAATTAGTAGATCCATGGCTTGGAGAAGGGTATCAGGGAAGACCGAACAAAGAAGGCAACTATGCCCCTGCACCGGTAATCACAAGACCATGGGGCGCATATACTCCTTCCTTACAGAACACCCCTGAACTCAGCACCGGAAGATATCCTGACGGGAAAGACAGTGACGACAACGAAAAAGACTTTCACGTCCAGACCTACGGAACAATCCTTGCTCCGATAAATGCAGGTGACGAAAGCATAAAAGTTTCGGATATTCACCTTTTCTCTCCTGGACAATACGCTATTCTCGGAAACGGGAATAATACAGAACTTGTGCAGATATCAAATATTGAAGACGGAGGCGCAGCTCAACTTACGGAAGATGCCACTGCAGGAAGCCGTGTACTCCATGTCCGTGGAGCCCGTTCCTTCTCCGTCGGTCAGGAAGTACTGCTCGGAGGCGTCACATACAAAGTCGAGTCCGTAGAAGGAGCAAGAATGTATTGGCCGGGATCCGGTCCAGCTAAAATGCCGAGTGATAAAGTCACTTTATCTTCTGCTCTCCGTAAGGGAGCCAAAGCCGGTGAGTGGATTGCCGGAGCAGGTATTACTCTTGCAAGACCGGTTATGAAGGACCATTCAATAGGAGATGCTCTCACTACATACGCAGCAACCCCTGGAAGGCCTAACCGTTATTAGCAAGTGAGACACAGAGATAATATTCTAAAATGGGCAATGGCGCTTCTATGCGTCATTGCTCTTGTCATTTCCGTTTTTCTATTCTTCCATGCACTCAGCGGAAAAGGATTGATAGGATGCGCTCAGGGGAGCAGTTGCAACGCCGTACTGGGAAGCAGGTGGTCCCTGCTTTTGGGAGCAATCCCGATAAGCGCACCTGGAATCTGCATATACTCGTTTCTGCTGGTATGTATCCTGGGTGCGGACAGTATTGATGACCCTGTTTTCGAGGGGAGAATAAGAAAACTCATGCTCATAGCGTCCGGAGCGGTATCCGGAGCCGCAGCATGGTTTATCATCGTGCAGGAGCTGTTTATCGGGGCGTTCTGCCCGTACTGCATGAGCGTGCACTGCTGCGGAATCGTGCTGTCGGGGCTGATAATATGGGACGCACACAGGCGGAATATAGCAGGAAATCCCACAAAGGGAGCGATACTGGTAGCGGCAGGAATTGCTTCAGCCGCAGCCCTTGCACTGTTTCAGGTATCCACTACGCCACGCTCGGCATACGACAGCGGCTCTGTCAGCGAGAAACTGCCGAATCCGGCGGAACTGGGATTGCCAGTCATCGGGGACAGCGCTGCCGAATACAACATTCTGCTGATGTACGACTACCGGTGTTCGCACTGCCGGAAAATCCATACGATGCTGCCGGAGGTGGTGGAAAAACTTGAAGGGAGGGTATCTTTCACGCTGTGCCCTACCCCACTGGGCAAAGAATGCAACCCTTATGTAAACTCGGATGTGGACCTGTTCAAAGGGTCCTGCTTGCTTGACAAATGCGCACTGGCAGTATGGAGAATCCATCCGGACGCATTCCCCGAGATGGATGAATTCCTGTTTGAGAACAGGCGCGGCGGATGGTACCCAAGAGAAGAGGACGAGGCTACGAAAAAGGCAGCCGAACTAATCGGAGCGGAAGCACTTGAAAAAGAGATTCATTCAGAATGGATGCGCGATTATCTATCTTGCGTACTCGAGCTTTTCGCAAGGACATCCTCATCGGAACGCGCCGCAATACCAAGATTCGTACTGGATGGGCGCTATATGGTACCTGAAGCGGACAATGCCGAGGCCCTGACAGAACTTATAAGACAATTGACAAACAACCATATATGAGAAAGAAACACTTTTTGACAGCGGCCGCCTTGTGCATAAGCGCACCGCTGCTGCTCTTAATCTGCTGCAAGGGGCCCCAAGGGGATTCATCCCTTCCATGTGACATCTATGCAGCCCACGGGACCCCATGTGTAACCGCCCACAGCACCACCAGGCTGCTGAGTTCATCATACGACGGCCCACTGTACAGGGTGGTCAGGGATTCTGACGGAGCTTATCTGGATGTCACGGCCGATTCGCGTGGATATGCGTTCAGCGAACTTCAGGACGAGTTCTGCCGGGATGCCGTATGCAGAATAAGCATAATATACGATCAGTCAGGCAAAGGCAACGACCTCACGCAGGCAGCCCCCGGCACGTTCAACGGTCCGGCAAAAGGCAATTTCAACGAACTCCCGATAGCCGACATGGCACCGGTAATGCTCAATGGGCGAAAAGTCTATGGAGTGTACATAATGCCGGGAATGGGATTCAGGTGCAACAATGCCAAAGATCTGGCCATCAACGACGAGGCTGAAGGAATATATTATGTCATAGACGGGACACATTACGACAGCGGATGCTGCTTCGACTACGGCAACTCCTCCACCAATGGACGGGCCGTGGGCACAGGCACCATGGAAACCACATATTATGGTACATCCACCGCATGGGGAAGAGGCAACGGAGAAGGTCCGTGGATAATGTCGGACATGGAAGCCGGACTTTTCACAGGGTACGACGCCAAACTCAACGACGTACCGTCAATTGACGGATGGAGATTCGTATCCGTATTCGTGAACGGAGGTGACGGGAACAAATGGGACCTGCGTGGAGGAAACGCCACTACAGACAGTCTTACTACATATTACAGCGGAATACGACCGGAATCCGAAATCAACGACAAATACTATCCGATGCATAAGAAGGGCGGCATGCTGCTCGGCAACGGAGGGGACAACGGAAACGGCTCCGCAGGCACCTTCTATGAAGGTGTCATGACGGTAGGCTATCCTACAGATGAGGCCATAAATGCCGTGCAGGCCAGTATCGCAGCCGCCTCTTACCGCGAATATCCCCTCAAAGTATCGCGCATCGGACAGTTCTCTCCTGGAAGCACCACCGAAGTGTCAGTCGCCATCACCGCGGCATCAGAAATGAAATCTCTCAGACTAAAGGTAGAATTGCCTAAGGGATGGTCTTGCGCACGAAAAGACGGCAAATTCAACTTGGAGCAAGGGAATACCCGTACTGAAGTATTCAGTATCACTGCGCCGGAAGGACGCTCAAGCGGAGAAGCCCGGTTCATAGCCGAATGGAAAGGCGGAAAGGCGGAAATCACGCAGCGTATAAGATGCTCGGAGGCGCTCAAAATCAACGAAGTCCAGCTTTCAGCAGAAGGTGGAGACACGCGTTCCCAGTTCATCGAACTGTACAATGCTTCATCCAAAGAATCCGATCTCTCCGGACTCACTCTCATTGCCCGTCACAGCGGACGCGAATCACTTCCGATATACCGCGTACCGGAAGGTACCATCCTCGCTCCTGGAGCATTCTATACCATCCATCTCGCTCCTGTAGCCACCACCGCAGCCGCCAAGGCCGGGAGCCGGGAAATACTGTTGTCCGGCAGCATTCCAAGCACATCAGCAATTACCGTCAACGGCAGTTCCTATCACATAACCAGAAGCGGAACACCGGCAGGAGAACCTACCGTTGTCTTCATTCCTGTATCAACGGGACCACGCTTGACAATCCCTGCAGGCTCTTCCAACATCCCGGCGGCATCCGTATCCGGATTCAGAGTCGGAGACAAGATGGGCATAGACCTCGGAGGCAACTATGAGATTGTCACTGTCACAGCTGTAGGCACGGCCGCCACACAGAGCACAATTCCGTCAGCCACCAGAAAGGGAGATACTGTTTTCGACATGGATGCCACTTCCTCCCTCCGCCCGGGAGACATCCTGACCATCAGCACCGGCAACCGCATGGAAACAGCCGTTGTCAAACGAGTGATCAAAAGCGTGGAAGCCCAAGCGCCGCGAATGCCAGGAATGCCTTTCACAAAGCATGAGCCGGGAACCGTAGAAATAGAATCCGGCCTGCAATTTGACCATATCGCCGGAGTTGACGTCTCTTGCACAGGGTCAGGCATAAGTTTCGAACCGGCTACCGAATTCGAGCACACAAGCGGAGACGAGCTTCGCCCGTTGGGTACTCCTTACACTCTCGACAGAGCTCTTGAAAGCGATGTGGAAACATTCAAGGGAATTGCGCTTTCCGGCCCGGACGCCGCCCTGTTCGGATACGGACTATCCGGTGCAGCAGGCTCAATAGCCCTGGTGGATCCTCGGACAAATACCGTAATTGACGCTCTCGTCTATGGCTCCAAACAGAGCAATTCGAGCGCAAACGGCACCATAGCAAGTCCGCAGCTTGCAGTGATGGAAAGCCCTCAGGATGGAGGAGGCTGCATAGCAGTAGTACCTCAGAGAGGACGATTCTTCAGACAAGCCGGGGCTCCTACTCCGGCAGTGATACTCGCCAGAATACATGACGGCTACGACAGCGACAATCTCGAAGCGGATTTCCGCTCTACAGAAAAAGCCACACCGGGAGAAAAGAACAACTGACTAAAGCTTCTTTAGCAGTAATTCACGCAGTTCATCCGCAGTATCGGCTACATGGTCCGCCTCACGTGCGGCCTCAGGACGAAAGCCCCATGTAACCCCGATGCTGCGGATGCCGGCATTCCTCGCCGTCTGGACATCTGTTCCGGAGTCACCTACCATCACACAGTCCTCCTTGCACACACCTCCGAGTTCAAGCAGATAACTTATAATCTCGGGGGACGGCTTGAGAGGTCTGGCGTCTGTACCTCCGACAACTCCAAGGAACGGAATTTCAGGGAAAAAGTGACTCACTATGGCACTTGTGCCTTCCTGATACTTGTTGGAAGCCACCGCTATGCCGTATCCCCTTTCGGACAATTCTTCAAGAAGTGCCGCTATCCCGGGATACGGACGGGAATGTACGGTGCAGTGACTGTCATAATAGTCTATAAATCCAGGCAGCAGACGGTCAGGAATAGATTCATCAGCCTGCTCCGCTTGAGGCAGTGCTCTCTGAATCAGCTTGCGGACACCATTGCCTACCATCATTCTATATTCGCCGATAGCGTGCAAAGGACGTCCGGTCGCCGCAAGGACATGATTGACGGCAGTACCAAGATCTTCGATGGTATTAACCAAAGTTCCGTCAAGATCGAATATTACAAGTTTTCTTCCAATCATATCTCCATACAGGATTATTCTCTTATCATTGAATCAATAATTATAGTCACAGGCCCGTCGTTGACCAGAGAGCACTGCATGTTCGCGCCGAACACACCTTTTTCCACCGGTATGCCGGACACCGCAGAAAGCCTTTCGCAGTATTTGTCATACAGCGCAATAGCCAGCTCATGACCCGCTGCACGGATATATGAAGGCCTGTTGCCCTTCTTCGTAGAGGCTGTCAGGGTAAACTGGGACACCGCAAGAAGTCCGCCGC
>HF986343.1:5700-7379 GCA_000432655.1 Bacteroides sp. CAG:1060 | reverse complement strand
AGTCTTCTGGACAAGCCACTCCATATCCGCCTCCGTATCTCCATCCTCTACCCCGACAAGCACGAAAAGTCCCTGCCCGATAGAGCCTACCACTTCCCCGTCCACCACGACGGACGCCTCCTTGGTTCTTTGTATAACAAGTCTCATAAATCAGTCCTTTGGAACATACAAACCAACCTGCAAATATACACCAAAAACCCGGCATATCATCCCAAATCACAATTTGTGTGATAATTTCATATATCGTACCCACGAATGGAACTCCGTAACGATTATTTAGTTATCTTTGGACTGCTAACACATATTTTGTCTATATGAAAAGAATCGTTGAATGCGTCCCAAACTTCAGCGAAGGTCGCAACAAAGATGTAATCAACAAGATAGTCGCCGCAATCACCGGCGCTGCATCCCCCGTAACAGGTGAAAAAGTCAAACTCCTCGACGTCGATCCGGGCGAAGCCACCAACCGCACCGTAGTCACATTCGTCGGAAGTCCGGAGGCCGTATGCGAAGCCGCATTCCGCGGCGTACAAAAGGCTCAGGAACTCATAGACATGAGACATCATCACGGTGCTCATCCTCGTTCCGGAGCCACCGATGTGCTTCCTCTCATTCCGGTAGCAGGAATCAGCCTTGAAGAATGCGCCGAACTGGCACGCGATCTCTCCAAGCGCGTTTATTCCGAGCTTGGAATCCCTTGCTACTGCTACGAAGCCGCAGCCTTCAAGCCGGAGCGCAGGAATCTTGCCGTCTGCAGGGCCGGCGAATACGAAGCTCTTCCGGAGAAAATGGCAGACCCGGCACGCAGACCGGACTTCGGACCAGAGACTTACGACGAGACCTCAGCCAAGGCCGGAGCCAGCAACGTAGGTGCACGCAATTTCCTTATTGCCGTCAATTTCAACCTCAACACCACATCCACCCGCCGTGCCATGGCGGTGGCTTTCGATGTCAGGGAAAAGGGCCGTAAAGCACGCGAGGGAGGCTCCCTCACCGGCAAGGTTCTCAAAGACGCTGACGGCAAGGATATCTGGATACCGGGCACCCTCAAGGGATGCAAGGCTATCGGCTGGTACATTGACGAATACGGCATAGCACAAGTCTCGATGAACATCACCGATATCACAGCCACCCCGCTTCACAAGGCCTTCGAAGAAGTCAGCCGCGCAGCCCAGGCCCGCGGACTCAGAGTCACCGGAGCTGAAATCGTAGGACTCGTGCCTAAGAGCGCACTGATTGATGCAGGAAAGTATTTCCTTGAGAAGCAGCAGCGCTCGACGGGTATCTCCGAGGAAGAAATCATGAAAATCGCCGTCAAGTCCATGGGCCTGGACGACTTGAAGCCATTCGACCCTAAGGAAAAAGTCATAGAATACCTGATGCAGGATGAGGCGGAAGAGGCTGTAAGGCATAGACTTGTAAGGATGACTCTGACCGGTTTTGCAGAAGAGACAGCATCTGAATCCCCTGCCCCGGGAGGCGGTTCCATTTCCGCATATATGGGCGCATTGGGAGCCGCACTCGGCACAATGGTTGCCAATCTGTCCGCCCACAAAAGAGGTTGGGACGACAGATGGAAGGAGTTCTCCGACTGGGCAGAAAAGGGCCAGGAGGTGATGAAGGAACTTCTCGAGCTGGTAGATGAAGACACAGCCGCATTCGACAGAATAATGGATGTA
>HF986343.1:4163-5633 GCA_000432655.1 Bacteroides sp. CAG:1060 | reverse complement strand
CAGCAGCCCTCGAAGCCGCTACCCTGTATGCTGCTCAGGTACCTCTGCGTACAATGAAAGCCGCACTCAAAGCCCTCCCGGTGGCTAAAGCCATGGCGGAGGAAGGCAATCCGGCATCGGCATCAGACGCAGGAGTCGGTGCACTTGCCGCCACAGCTGCAGTACGCGGAGCACAGCTCAATGTACGCATCAACTCAGCCGGACTACAGGACAAGGCCATGGCGGCCAAGCTCAACGCGGAAGCGGAAGCCATCGCAGCGGAAGCCATGACACTCCAGGATCAGATATTAGAAATCGTGAACAGTCACATACAATGAACAACCCCGACCATCATCAATTAAGCTGGCAGGAGGAAATTCTGGAGGGAATTCCTTCCTACCTGCCGGAAGCCAAGCCATACGACCCCGAGGTCAATCACGCTCCAAAGCGCAAGGACATCCTGAGCCGTAAGGAGAAGGCTCTGGCCCTCAAGAATGCACTGCGCTATTTCCCAGAAGAGCTCCATCCGGCTCTCGCCACGGAATTCGCTGCAGAACTAAGGGACTACGGTCGCATCTATATGTACCGCTACCGCCCGTCAAATGAAATCCTTGCCCGTCCGATAGACCAGTATCCGGCCAAGAGCCGTCAGGCCGCAGCCATTATGGCAATGATTCAGAACAATCTTGATCCACGTGTAGCCCAACACCCGCACGAGCTGATCATCTACGGAGGCAACGGTGCCATTTTCCAGAACTGGGCGCAGTACAGGCTCACCATGCAGTACCTGGCCCAGATGACCGACGAGCAGACCCTGTCCATGTACTCAGGCCTGCCGCTCGGACTTTTCCCGAGCCACCGCGACGCCCCAAGAGTAGTGGTAACCAACGGAATGGTCATTCCTAACTACTCCAGCCGCGACGACTACGAAAGGTTCAACGCGCTGGGAGTATCCCAGTATGGACAGATGACAGCCGGCTCATATATGTATATCGGACCACAGGGCATCGTGCACGGAACCACCATCACCGTTATGAACGCTGCCAGAATGCAGCTGCGCAAACGGGAATGCAGCTGCGCAAGCGGGGACTCGAAGGTACGGCGGCTCAGATGAGAGGAACACTCTTTGTCACTGCCGGTCTCGGAGGAATGTCCGGAGCACAACCTAAAGCCGGCAATATCGCGGGAGTGGTGAGCGTTACGGCGGAAATCAATCCGCTTGCAGCGCACAAGCGTCACGATCAGGGCTGGGTGGATGAACTCCACGACAATCTTGACGAACTCATCCCGCGCATACGGAAGGCCGTACAGGACAAGGAAGTGGTCTCAATGGCATATATCGGCAATGTGGTCGATTTGTGGGAAAGACTTGCAGACGAAGACATCATGGTGGACTTGGGCTCCGACCAGACGTCCCTGCACAACCCATGGGCCGGAGGCTATTATCCGGCAGGTATCGGCTTTGAGGCACGCAAACAGAAGGAGGCAGAA
>HF986343.1:3557-4069 GCA_000432655.1 Bacteroides sp. CAG:1060 | reverse complement strand
CACCGCCAAGGGCATGTACTTCTTTGACTACGGCAATGCTTTCCTTCTCGAGAGTTCTCGTGCCGGCGCCGACATCCTTAAGGAAGACGGGACTTTCCGCTATCCTTCCTATGTGGAAGACATCATGGGACCGCTATATTTCGACTACGGTTTCGGCCCGTTCCGATGGGTATGCATGTCGGAGAATCCGGAAGATCTCGCCAAGAGCGACGCGCTGGCCGTCAAGGTATTGCGCGAACTTGCAGAGCAGGCTCCGGATGATATCCGTCACCAGATGCACGACAATATCCGCTGGATAGAAGAAGCCGGAAGGAACCACCTGGTGGTAGGTTCTCAGGCACGCATCCTCTACGCCGACTGTCTCGGAAGGACACAAATAGCCCTCGCATTCAACGATGCCATCCGAAGTGGTGAAATAAGCGCTCCGATAGTATTGGGCCGCGACCATCACGACGTATCGGGCACGGACTCCCCTTTCAGGGAGACATCCAACATCTCCGACGGCTCACGGT
>HF986343.1:0-3448 GCA_000432655.1 Bacteroides sp. CAG:1060 | reverse complement strand
GTGTCGGCTGGGGCGAAGTTATCAACGGAGGCTTCGGAATGGTCATTGACGGATCCGAGGATTCAGCCCGCCACATCCGCCAGATGCTCTTCTGGGATGTCAACAACGGTATTGCCAGACGCAGCTGGGCCCGTAACTCAGGTGCGGTAAGCGCCATCCTCAGACAGATGCTGCGCACTCCTGACCTCAAGGTCACAATGCCGGTTATGGCAGACGACACACTGATAGACAACGCATTGAATACAGAATTATGATACACCATATCTCATCCGAACACCTCACCCTCGACAAGGTCAAAGAAATAATTGACAGCCACGCCAGGCTCGTACTGTCGGAAGAATCCATTCAGGCCATCGAAAAGTGCCGCCGCTATCTTGACACCAAAATGGACGACATCGGACGCCCGGTCTATGGTGTGACTACAGGATTCGGCTCGCTCTGCAACGTCACCATACCGGCAGACAAGCTTTCCCAGTTGCAGTACAACCTCGTTGTATCGCATGCCTGCGGTTCCGGCGAGACTGTGCGTCCGGAGATAGTGAAGCTCATGCTCCTTCTCAAGGTTCAGTCCCTCTCATACGGACATTCAGGAGCCCAGCTGGTCACAGTACAAAGGCTCATTGACATGTTCAACAATGACATCCTCCCTGTGGTGTATCAGCATGGCTCGCTGGGTGCTTCCGGAGACCTCGCTCCTCTGGCGCATCTATCCCTTCCGCTGCTCGGACTGGGAGAAGTCCTCTATAAAGGACAAATCCGTCCAAGTGCCGAAGTGGCAGCCGAATTCGGATGGCAGCCAATCACCCTCCAGTCCAAAGAAGGTCTGGCGCTGCTCAACGGTACACAGTTCATGAGCGCACATGCAGTATGGAGCGTCCTGAAAAGCAAACGCCTGTCCAAATGGGCTGACTATATCGGTGCCATATCCCTTGACGCATACGATGGCCGCATAGAGCCTTTCTTCGCTCTTACGCATCAGCTTCGTCCGCACAAGGGACAGATTGAGACCGGTGAAAGATTCCTGCATCTGCTTGAAGGAAGCGAACTTATCAAGAGAGACAAGGTACATGTTCAGGACCCTTACTCATTCCGCTGCATTCCTCAGGTGCACGGAGCTGTCAAGGACTGCATCCGCTATGTCGAGTCGGTCATAGAGATAGAAATCAACAGCACCACCGACAATCCGAATGTGTTCCCGGACGAAGATATGATCATCTCGGCAGGCAATTTCCACGGAGAGCCAATCGCCCTTCCTATGGATTCCCTGGCCGTAGCCATGTCTGAACTCGCAAGCATCTCGGAAAGACGCACATTCCGCCTCATCTCAGGACAGCGCGGCCTGCCGTCATTCCTTGTAGCCAAGCCGGGACTCAACAGCGGATTCATGATCCCGCAATATACGGCAGCATCCATTGTCAGCCAGAACAAAGGTCTCTGCTGGCCTGCATCCTGCGACTCAATACCTTCTTCACAGGGACAGGAAGACCATGTGAGCATGGGTTCCAACTCCGCCACCAAACTCGTAAGGGTATTGGACAATGTGGAAGAGGTACTTGGTATAGAACTCCTCAATGCCGTTCAGGCGCTCGAGTTCCGTCGCCCGGCCAAAACTTCACCTGTGCTTGAGGGTATCATAAACGACTACCGCAGCCAGGTGCCGTTCGTGGACAATGACAGCTATCTTCATCCTCTGATAGAAAAGTCCGTACTTTTCCTGCGCAATGAAGACCATATTCGTAAATATTAAAGAACTCACGGGCATCACCCCTGCCGGCACTCTTCGTCTGCAGGGGGATGAGATGTCCCATACAGGCAGCATCAAGAATGCCTGGCTCTCAGCGGAAGACGGATATATCTCCGGTTTCGGGGAGATGAAGGACAGGCCGGCGGGAGAATTCGACAAGACCATCGATGCCACCGGATGCATAATCATGCCATCTTTCTGCGATTCCCACAGCCACATCGTATATGCAGGCACGAGGGAAGAAGAATTCATAGACAAGATTAACGGCTTGAGCTACGAAGAGATAGCCGCCCGTGGCGGAGGAATCCTCAACTCTTCCGACCTGCTGCATGATACAAGCGAAGACGACCTTTACGAGCAGAGCCTCGCAAGGGTAAATGAAATGATATCGCATGGCAGCGGAGCAATAGAGATAAAGAGCGGCTATGGTCTCAGCGTCGAGGATGAGCTCAAGATGCTTCGCGTGATAAAACGCATAAAAGAGACTGTACCGGCAGTGATTCGAGCCACATTCCTTGGAGCGCATGCGGTCGGTCGGGCATACACCGGACGAAAAGACGAGTATGTGTCCCTCATCATCAACGAAATGATTCCTCAAGTCGCCGGTCAGGGTCTGGCAGACTTCATTGATGTATTCTGCGACGACGGGTTCTTCAGTCCGGAAGACATGGACAGAATACTTGCGGAAGGTGCCCGGTTCGGTCTCCGGCCCAAAGTGCACATTGACGAAATAGCTGTCATAGGCGGAATGGAAACGGCTCTGCGGCACGGAGCATTGTCCGTCGATCATCTGGAGCAGACAGGCGAAGAGGGTATCAAAGCTCTGCAAGGTACAGACACTATGCCTACTATGCTGCCAGGCTCATCTTTCTTTCTGGGACTTCCGTACGGACGTGCACGCGATTTCATATCAAACGGTCTCGGAGTCGCACTTGCCAGCGATTTCAACCCAGGCTCTTCCCCATCGGGAGATATGCGCTTCGTGATGGCTCAGGGCTGCATAAAGATGAAACTCACTCCGGTGCAGGCTCTCAACGCATGCACGATCAACGGGGCCTATGCAATGGGAGTCAGTGACATCTGCGGCTCCATAGAGGTGGGCAAACTCGCCAACCTCATCCTGACCAACCCTATACCGTCACTGGGATTCATCCCATACTGCTACACTACCCCTTTCATCCGCAGGCACTACCTAGGCTGCGGGTCCGAGAGAATCTAAGCTGCCCTGGAGTTGTAACTCTCTTCCGCAAGCACTACCCCAACTGCTGGTTAACGGCGGATTGGGGCGCTGTTGTTCGCGTCCCGTCTCATCCCCCAGGTGCAGTTATCACGGTTGACGCGGATTAGGGGCGCTGTTGTTCTGAACAAAGGTTACTTTTTTTGATCTCGCGAATAATTTTGATTATTGCGCGATACATTAAATAATAGACTCCACAAATAAGCAGAAACATCATAAGCATCGAAAACACAACCAATTTATTTAGAATATTTACAAACCGCCCTCGCGTTTGTCGAAACACTTTTACAAAATTAACATTTTTGACGACAATTCATAATATTTCGGCAAGTTGTTAGTCGCTTTTCAGGGTTCTGTCCTTGCAAAGATTATCATTGAATTACTGCGGCGGTTTACTGATGCGCCCCGGCGTAGTTTGAGGGAGCCTGGTAGCGGTCCGGGCGGCTCGGTGGTAGTCTGGCTGCAGG
>HF986342.1:55358-61856 GCA_000432655.1 Bacteroides sp. CAG:1060 | reverse complement strand
TCCCTTGAGCAGCCTGCCGCCAAGTATTCGGGAAGAAAGGCTCTGTCCGCAGATGAACATATCGACCCCCTCAAGCCTCGCTTCAACCCCCATCCGGGTCAGCATTTCAATAATGGAAGCAGCACGATCCGATTCTTTGGAATGAAGCCGCCCCGCCCCGCTTATCCGGCTCTCCCCGGCGCAGAACGCCGCAAGCACCGCAACAATAGGGAAAAGGTCCGGAGCATTGTTCAAATCCTGCTCAAAAGCTTCCAGAGGGGCTTTTCTGACGCACAGTTCACCATCTTCCACCTGAGACACAACCGCTCCGGCCTCCACAAGCACATCAAGAATCGTAATGTCCGCCTGAAGCGATTTGGCATCCAGGCCTTCTATGCTTACGGAGCCGAAGATAGCACCGGCGACAAGAAAATTGGCCGCTGCACTCCAGTCTCCCTCTATCGGGAAATTGGCCGCCTTATAGCGCTGATTCCCCTTTATCTTAAATTCAATGGCACTGCATGCCGACCAATCGTTGTTTTCCAACAGGGCGGCATCTCCCTCCATTTCGCTTCTTGTAAACACACCGAAATGCTTCAGAACGTCCAGTGTGACATACATATACGGAATACTCTTCGGTTCGTTGACCACCAGTTTGGAATCTTTGTCACATAGAGGAAGAGCCATTAAAAGTCCGGAAACAAGCTGCGAACCCCCATTGCCTGGGACACTTGCAGTCCCGGGTATCAGCCTGCCTTTTACTTCCGCCGGGATGAACACTTCCTTTTCCTGTCCTTTTTCGCCGGACACCAGCACCCCGAACGATGCCATTATATCCGATGCCGACTTCAGCGGACGCGAGAGCAAAGTACCTGTGCCCTCAATGGTGAAATTCCGGCCATTTATAACGGACAGCACGGGTAGACAAAGTCTGGTGAGAAGACCTGACTCGCCTGTATTTATACTATCCAGACCAAGATCGCGACTTCCGGCCGCAATACCGGTAATAACAAGAGCATTTCCTTTGCGCTCAACCGTGGCCCCAAGAGCAGTCACAAGGTCAATAGCAGATTCCGAATCTCCGCAACCGCTGTAATTCTCCAACACAGACACCCCGTCAGCAAGAGCGGCGGCAAGGATAGCCCGCTGTGCAAAACTCTTTGATGCAGGCATCACCAAAGAATCCCGGAAGTACGATTTCCTATCACCATAAACCGACTTCCGCATAGCTGCCTGAGACAGTTGCCCCGGAGCCGTAGCATCCTCCTCACAAAGAGCAGCATAGCTGAAAGGAGCACCCCGCTTCAGGCATTCCACGCGGGTGGACGCACCCTTCTCGCCCATCCCAAAGGCAATCAGACGACCTTCAAGAGATGGTATATCCTCCAGTACGATAGAATAAAGAGCCTCAATTCTGGCAGCATC
The DNA here is from genome assembly GCA_000432655.1 of Bacteroides sp. CAG:1060. Classification (GTDB taxonomy): domain Bacteria; phylum Bacteroidota; class Bacteroidia; order Bacteroidales; family UBA932; genus Cryptobacteroides. The sequence continues at coordinate 60,452 of HF986342.1, read as the reverse complement.
TTCCGCATTCAGACAAGTCGGTACAATCTTGGCGATATCGGCACCATACCTGAAACAACGGGCCAATGCCATCTGCAGCACCTCATCGGTGGGGGTTTCCTCATAATTATGGTATGACCGGATAATCTCGGTGCCGTTGTCCCGACAGAGATGCTGGAAATTTTTGCTCATTTGGGCCGGAGCCTCTATCTCCAGATCCGCAAACCTCGCACCCGACTCGATTGCGATGCGGAGTTTCTTTTCCGAAACCTTGGCAGAGCCGCACACGTCGATTCGGCAAGTGGCTACAAGCGGAATATCGCTATTGGCAAATATATCTTCTATCTCTTCGTCAGAAAGCGGGCATAGGTCAAGCCTGATTTCCGCCATTTCCGTCTCGGGAGAAGAGAGAATATCAAGAATCTCTTCGTATCCCTTATTCTGAATACTTGTGCAAATCATCTAAATCTTCAACTATTACATTCCCGATAGACTTTATCAGGACGAAATGTATTTTCCCGTTCTCGGCCTTTTTGTCCTTCCATAGAGCCTTTTCAAGTGCATCTTCCGGGCATGGGAGCTCTGTCGGGAGATGACATGCCCTGAAATCAGCCTCAAGTCTTGTCACGAGGGCCTTATCGGCTATTCCTATATTCGCTGAAATCCGGGCCGCCTTAATCATGCCTGCAGCAACGGCCTCTCCGTGCGTCATGGGGTTTGAGGTCCGGATAGAATGCTGGTACCATTCTATAGCATGGGCATACGTATGTCCCAGATTAAGCAGACGGCGCAGCCCTTTTTCGTAAGGGTCCTGCTCCACTATTCTACGCTTCACGTCCGCGGCCGCTTCTATGAGCGGAGAAAGAGCATCAAGGGAGGGTCTGTCTGCGGAAAGTACGGAAACCGCCTTTTCATAATTGCCGTTCCGGTTATCAATAATGAAGGACTTGAGCATCTCTGCCGCCCCTGAGCGCAACTCCCTGTCAGGAAGAGTCTCAAGAGACTCGGGCAAAATCCTTGTCTGCGCCGGAGAGTTTATCACCCCAAGAATATTCTTGTACGCATCCAGATTAACCCCTGTCTTGCCGCCAATTCCGGCATCCACCTGACTGAGGAGCGTCGTAGGATAATTGACATAACTTACACCCCGCTTATATATGCTGGCTGCAAATCCCACCATGTCGGTAGTAACTCCTCCGCCCACCGCATATATGACAGCATCCCTGTCCGCCCCTTGCTCAAGCAGCCACCGGCAAATAAGCACAATGCTATCCATGCTCTTATGAATTTCATCTGCAACGATGGCCAAAGAAGGTCGCCCCTTTGCTATTTTGAGGGCAAGGGACTCAACATTGCGGTCATATACGACAAATACGTTTTTTTCCATATTTCAGGACGAAGATAGTGCAAAAATTTGATATATCCCGATTTTTCCATACCTTTGCATTCCATTGTCCGCTTGCCCGAGTGGCGGAATTGGTAGACGCGATGGACTCAAAATCCATTATCCCTTAAAGATGTGCCGGTTCGAGTCCGGCCCCGGGCACAAAACATTCAAAAATTGAGGGTGTATTCTAAGACTTTTCCAAGGAATACATCCTCTTTTTATGTTTGCTCGCCTCCTCGCGGAGGCCGTTCCGCGCACTGAAGATGCGTCGCGTACCACAGGAGGCTGTTTTGCGCACCGAGTGTCCCTTCCGTACCATAGGAGGGCGTTTCCAGTACCGAGTCCTCAGAGGCAAGCTGCTGCCGCTGCGGAACTTCGAACTTAACAAAAGAAAGAGGCCGACCCTTTGGTCGACCTCCACTTAAGTAGAATTCCGTTCCTTATTCCGGACAGGTGAATACCTTGGTAAAGATCTTGGTGGACCTGTCTCCATCAATACCGAAGGCATACGCCACATAACGTTCTCCGGCATGAAGAGACTCGGTAGTCATCTTTGCAGGACCCATGGTCATCTTATACTGAATCGAAGAACTGTAACGGTACATCACCTCAGCATAGAACGCGTCTTCCGTCTCAAACTGCGAATAGTCTTCGTACGTAATGAGATCATAGAAATAAGCCTCCATCTTGGATGGTTTGTATTCAATCTCCACGGCGCCATTCTTTGATGTGACTTCAAAGTCAATGGTCATATCAGAAGGCTTTCCGAGTTCTGTGGTAGTGACAAAACTCTGCGAAACCGGAGTAACACGATAGCCGTTATCATCAATACCGAACGCGCATACTATCTGCTTGGTAGAGGAATCCAGCGCATAAGCAGCCTGGAGCTGATAGGAAGAAAGCAACTGAACACCGGTATGCACCATGGTATCTCCATTCCACCAGCCGTCATCGAGCATCTCATTGAATGTATCTATGACCACTTCCGTCATCTCGTCCACACTGTTGTATTTTTCCGCGGTCTCCGCCGGCAGAGTATATGCCACCCACTTCACATTCGAAGAAGGGGTAATCTGCGCGGCAAAAGTGGTTGCACGGACATCCTGGAAGGAGAACGAGAAATCACAGTCCTGCTTCTTGACAGTCTTGGCGGTAAACTCGTATGACATAGCCTCGGTGGTAGCTGCACCGCTGATATCTGCACCAAAAGCATAAGCGACATACTGCTCGCCATCCACAAGGTTGGAATAGTTCATATAACGGTTGTGGTAACCGACATAGTCACGCCATGTTCCACCCTGAGTGGCCATAATTTCCTTGAGGTTCTCAATTATAGCCTTGGCCTTGTCTCCCTCTATGGCATCATACTCCGCTTTCGGGCAGACGCCCCAAATGTATGACACCTGCAAGTCGCTCGGATAGACGTTGATACGACCAAAGTCAATTCCCGGACGGTACTTGAATGTGAAGGTACATTGCTGAGGCTCCGGTGCGGTGGTCTTGAATTCCACATGGAAGACATGAGGCGATGTCACGGACTCATCCGCATTGAGACCATAAGCATAGAACACATAGTCATGCTCCGGTCTCGTGAGCTGGATCTCATAGTCAAGCATCGCTCCCTTGCGGAGGAATTTGGTCCACGACGGATTGTTCGGATCTTTCTCGCCGTCATCCTCGAACGAGTCTCCCCATGACTTGAAATATTCCAGATCACTTGCAATCAGGTCTGCATCGCTCTTATATGCATCAAAGTCAGACTTATCGGCAGCCATTCCTATATAAGTGGCCTCCAGGTCAGACGGGATGCAGTCCAGAGTAACTGTTCTGGAAGTAATCTTCTTAATGGTAATCTCAAATGTCAGAGTCTTGGGCGCAACGGCCTTGGCAGACTGAAGCACATCTATCTTGACATTCGCAGCGCCTTCATAGGAAAGAAGGACCTCTGTAGTCCTTGCCAATTCAGACTCATTGCAAGCAGCTTTGAGCTTGACCACGCCTGGCTCTACAGCCACCACATTAAGCCAGTCTGCCTTGGTAAACGCTTCAAGGGAAACTCCCTCTGCCGGGTTCTTGATTTCATACTCTACCGAAAACTCCTGTTCTTCATCAGAAATTTTGACCGAAGTCTGAACTTCAATCTGAGGAGCTTTCTTTTCTTCCTGCTCCGGCTTTGTACAAGCAAAACCTATTACCAGCAATGACGCCAGTGCGGAGAAAGCAAAAATCTTTCTAAGGTTAATCATCTCGTCAATTACTCTGCGTATTCCTGTTTAACAGTAATTGAGGCCTGATATGCGTCCGCATAACTGAAATTGATGGAGCCCTGCCTATAGTTTGTCCAAGACCAAGGACTCTTCGCCTCCTCATTTTTAGGAACGTCGAAAGAAATAAGCTTTTTCTCCGTATCGACAGTAAGATTCTGTACGAACTCAGCACCCCATCCGAGAGAATATGTAATTTCTTCTCCTTCCTTAGGATTCTCAATGCTGTAGCTGAGCGTATATGACCCGCCCTCTACAGGCACGATGTCAGTGAATTCATCGATTTTGATTTCTGAACGGGTCGCCGCCTCAAAAGGAACGCGAACAACCTTAGGAGAAGTCATATTGCCCTCCAAATCAAGGCCAAATGCAATAAAATAATACTTTTTAATTTGGTCAGAGAGACTGTTGTCCGTAATTTCAACGGTTCCTTTCCATACATCACCTTCCCAGTATCCTCCCCATTCGTCTTCAACCCATTTCTTCTCATCGATAGTGCCTGGAACGTCATTCCAGTCTTTGGCGGTAAACCTCTCGACATAAGAATTCACTATTTCCTCATCGGTCATTTCATCAGCACGCTCCTGGTTCATGGTGTCGGCCACATATGTATAGTTAGGATCAGAAGGTACTACCTCAAACACAACCTTATTGGCCCAGAGAGTCTTGACGTTGAATGTGAAAGTGAGGGCGGAAGCCTGCGACACGGTAACGGCAACAGGCTCGGAATTACCGCAAGTAAGGACTATGTCAGCAGTACGGACTTCCTCAACCGGGTTTGCGGCAACTACGAAAGTCACAGCCTGTGCGTCGGACTTAATGTCAGAAATCCACTCAGCATCGGTAACAGCCTCAGCCACAGCGCCTTCTTCCGCATTAGCAACTGAATACTTGATAGTTCCCTGACCTCCACCAAGATGGAAAGAAACTACAGACTCGGGATCAACCGTTACAACGGCAACAGGGGCTTCCTTCTTGCACCCTGCAAGGCAGGCGACAGCTACTATAACTGCACCTACAAATAAAGATTTACGCATTTTCTATAAAATTAATACACTTAAACTAACTAATCTTGCATAAAGGTAAATAAATTATTTCAAAAACAAACGCAACTGTCAGATTATTTTAACCCCGCATTCTCGAAACAGCGGTCCGGACGGGACTCCAGGAAAGGAATACAAAAAGGGTCCGACCACAACTGGTCAGACCCTTTAAATAATCTTCGAGAATACTACTCTGCAACCGGAGCCTCAGCAGGAGTCTCTGCTGGAGCTGCTGTTTCTGCAGCAGGAGCAGCCTCTGACTTCTTGGCACGGCTACGACGGGTGGTCTTCTTGGCTGCCTTCTCGGTAGAAGCAAGAGCTGCTTCGTTGAAATCAACGAACTCGATAAGAGCCATCTCGGCAGCATCTCCCTGACGGAAGCCTACATGGAGAATACGTGTGTATCCACCTGGACGCTCAG
>HF986342.1:40312-55264 GCA_000432655.1 Bacteroides sp. CAG:1060 | reverse complement strand
ACGATTGTGTGTCGTATCATCCTTAGACTTGGTAACGAGCGGCTCTACATAGCTTCTAAGCGCTTTGGCCTTTGCCACTGTAGTGGTGATTCTCTTATGAAGGATAAGAGAAGTGGCCATATTGGAAAGAAGAGCCTTGCGATGACCGCTCTTACGTCCAAGATGATTGATAGCTTTATTGTGTCTCATCTTTATACGTTCTTTTTAACAACAGTGATATTATACTTTGAAACATCCATTCCGAACGACAACTTCATCTTGTCCACCAGAACCTCAATCTCGTTGAGGGACTTGCGGCCGAAGTTGCGGAACTTCATCAACTCTGCACGTGAGTAAACGACCAGGTCAGCGAACGTGTCAATGTCAGCGGCCTTGAGGCAGTTGAAGGCACGTACGGAAAGACCCATGTCAGAAAGCTTCGTGAGAAGGAGATGACGTGTACGGAGTGACTCCTCGTCAAGTTCTTTGGTCTCCGGCTCAAGAGCATCCTCAACAGACATCTTCTTGTCGTCAGTAAACAACTTGAAGTGGTAAATAAGGATGTTTGCAGCCTCATGGAGGGCAGAACTAGGGCTGATGGAGCCGTCTGTTTCAATTTCAAGGGTAAGCTTGTCGTAATCGGTTCTCTGCTCTACACGATAGTTCTCCACAGACCAATTGACCTTGCGAATCGGAGTATAGATTGCATCGACCGGAATGGTTCCGATAGGAGTATTCTCGTCCCTGAGTTCCTCTGAAGGCACGAAACCGCGTCCCTTTGTAATGGTGATGGCGATTTCGAGCTTCACTGAAGGCTCAAGTGTGCAGATATGCTGATCAGGATTCAACACCATAAAAGAAGACAATCCTTTGGAGATATCTTCTGCCGTAAACTCCTGCTTGCCGCTGATGACGATATTTGCTGTCTCAGTATCTACAGATTCCACCATGCGACGGAAACGTACTTCCTTGAGATTAAGGATAATATCCTGCATCCCCTCTATTACGCCCGGAATGGTAGCGAACTCCTGATCAACTCCGGAGATCTTTATCTGACTGATAGCAAAACCTTCCAAAGAAGCAAGCAAGATGCGACGAAGAGCGTTACCGATAGTCTGACCGTATCCCGGTTCAAGAGGACGGAATTCAAAGCGGCCGTAAGAATCGGTGCTTTCGAGCATAATGACCTTGTCAGGTTTTTGAAATGCTAAGATTGCCATATTATTCTGGTGTTAAATTTTACTTAGAGTAGAGGTCGACGATAAGCTGCTCGTTAATGCTCTCCGGAATTTCAGTTCTGGTAGGAACATTGAGGAACTTTCCTGCGAGAGTTTTGGTATCGAAATCTATCCAAGAGTACTTTGTAACTGACGCTACGCTGTTCTGGATAACTTCGAGGCTCTTGGATCTCTCCCTTACTGCGATAGTGTCACCAGCCTTAACCTGTGTAGAAGGAATGCTGCACACAACTCCGTTGAGAGTAATGTGATTGTGAGACACAAGCTGACGGGCAGCTGCACGTGTAGGAGCGATTCCCATACGATAAACGATGTTGTCAAGACGAGACTCGAGGAGAATGATAAGGTTCTCACCCTTCTGACCTGCAAGGCGGCAGGCTTTCACGTAAGTGTTATGGAACTGACGCTCAAGAACGCCGTACATATACTTAACCTTCTGCTTCTCCTTAAGCTGCATGGCGTAGTCTTTTGACTTCTTGCGCTTTGCAGCAAGACCATGCTGTCCCGGAGGGAAATTTCTCTTCTCGAAATACTTGTCTGATCCGAAAATAGGCTCGCCGAACTTACGGGCGATCTTGGTGCTTGGACCTGTATATCTTGCCATAGTAATCTAAACTTTTAATTAAACTTTACGACGGCCTTTCGGTCTACATCCATTATGAGGCATCGGGGTGACGTCGATAATCTCAGACACGATAATACCTGCATTGTTGATGGTACGGATAGCAGATTCACGACCTGCGCCCGGACCTTTGACATAACACTTAACCCTGCGCAGACCTGCATCAAAAGCAGTCTTGGCAGCATCCTCAGCTGCTACCTGAGCAGCGTAAGGGGTGTTTTTCTTTGAGCCTCTGAAGCCACTCTTACCGGCAGAGCCCCAGCTGATAACCTGGCCCTGGGCATTGGTGAGAGACACAATAACGTTGTTGAAGGTTGATGAAATATGAGCCTCGCCATAAGCTTCAACCTTGACAACTCTTTTAGATGTTGTAGTTTTCTTTGCCATAATTCATCAATTTTTACTTGGTCGCCTTCTTCTTGTTGGCAACAGTCTTCTTGCGACCCTTACGGGTACGTGCATTGTTCTTGGTGCTCTGGCCGCGAACCGGAAGTCCGAGACGATGACGGATTCCGCGATAGCAACCGATATCCATAAGGCGCTTGATGTCCATCTGGACAGAAGAACGGAGCTCACCTTCGATCTTGTACTCTTCATTGATCTCGAGACGGATCTTGGCAATCTGATCGTCATTCCAGTCACCAACCTTGATGGTAGGATCGATTCCGCACTTCTCAAGAATCCTCTTTGCTGAAGGGCGGCCGATACCGAAGATATAGGTCAAACCTATCTCTCCCTGTTTGTTGTTTGGTAAATCAACACCGGCTATTCTTGCCATAATTATACTTTACTTAATTTGTTACTGAACTATTATCCTTGGCGCATCTTGAACTTAGGGTTCTTCTTGCAGATTACGTAGAGACGACCTTTGCGTCTTACAATCTTGCAATCCTCGCTACGCTTTTTGATGGATGTCTTGACTTTCATATCTGTGAATTTTTATTTGTATCTGAAAGATATTCTGCCTTTAGTTAAATCGTATGGTGAAATTTCTACTCTAACCTTGTCGCCAAGAAGTATATGGATAAAGTTCATACGCATCTTGCCCGAAATGTTGCAGAGCAAAACATGACCGTTCTCAAGCTCGACCTTGAACATCGCGTTTGGAAGGGTCTCAATCACCTTTCCATCTTGTTCTATTGCTACTTGTTTAGACATAAATAACACTAAAATTTAATCTTGCCATCTTTCTCGATAAAATCGAAAGTTGAGAGTTGCTCGGCACGGCCTTTTCGGACAACAACCGTAAGCTCGAAATGAGCTGAATTCTTGTGGTCGGAAGTATGTACCGCCCAGCCGTTTCTGGCCAGATATACTCCTCTTCCGCCCGCATTGATCATCGGCTCAATGCAAATCACCATTCCGTCCACAAGGTGAGTGCCATGTCCCTGACGTCCATAATTTGGAACACCAGGATTTTCATGCATCTCCTTTCCGATTCCGTGACCTTCAAGCTCACGGACAACGGAGAAACCGAATGATTCAGCGTACGATTGTACCGCGTATCCAATATCTCCTACTCGCGCACCAGCCACAGCTGCCTCTATGCCTTTGTAAAGCGATGCTTTAGTCACATCAAGAAGCTTTCTGGTGTTGGCGTCCACCTCCCCGACCGGGAAGGTGTAAGCCGAATCACCGTTATAGCCCTTATAGAGAGTACCTATGTCAGCGGAAACGATGTCTCCCTCCTTGAGGACGTAGTCTGACGGAAAACCGTGGACAACAACATCATTGACCGATGCACAGATTGCTGCGGGGAAGCCCTCAAAACCCAAGAAACTTGGAATGGCGCCATGATCACGAATGAAAGTCTCAGCCACCCTATTCAACTCTTTAGTTGTCACACCAGGGGCAACCGTTTTACCGACTTCTGCCAATGTCTTGGAAACCAAGATGGCGTTCTCGCGAAGGAGCTCAATCTCCTCTTCAGTTTTAGGCTTAATCACAACCTCTAAAATTTAATCAAAGAACTACATACCCGAGCGTCCGCTCAGACGGCCTGTCTTCATAAGTCCATCGTAGTGACGCATCAGCAAATAACTTTCCACCTGCTGCAGAGTATCAAGAACCACACCTACCAGAATCAGAAGCGAAGTACCTCCGTAGAAGCTGGCGAATGAGTTATTGACACCGAAAGACATAGCGAATGCAGGAAGAATGGCGATAATACCGAGGAAGAAAGAACCAGGGAGAGTCACTCTTGTCATGATTGAATCAAGATACTCTACAGTCTTCTTTCCAGGCTTTACGCCAGGGATGAATCCTCCGTTGTTCTTCAGGTTCTCCGCCATCATCGTAGGGTTTACGGTAACGGCCGTATAGAAGAACGTGAACAAAACAATAAGGATAAAGAATACAATGTTATACCAAACTCCTGTGTAGTCGCTGAACGTAGCAGCAATTCCACGAGTGGCGTCCCAGCGAGAGAATATCATAGGGAAGAGCATCAGAGCCTGGGCGAAGATGATAGGCATCACACCGGCGGCATTAATCTTCATAGGAAGATACTGACGGACTCCACCGTACTGACGGTTTCCGATGACTCTCTTGGCGTACTGGATAGGAACCCTGCGGACAGCCTGTACAAGTGCAATAGCCGCAGCGATAACAAACAGCCATACGATAAGCTCCACAAGAAGAAGGATAAGACCTCCGTTGTTGACAGAAAGTTTCTCGGAGAACTCGGCAATGAGTGCGTATGGAAGACGGGCGACGATACCGATCATAATGATAAGGGAAATACCGTTTCCGATACCGCGATCAGTAATACGCTCACCAAGCCACATCACAAACATTGAGCCGGCCATAAGAATAACCGTAGATACGAGATTGAATACGAAACTACTCCATCCGAGATTGTTCACCGCCACAAAGGCAGCGGCCGGAATCTGGCTGTGTACAGTTGCAAGGTAAGCAGGACCCTGGATTGCAATGATGACTATGGTGAGCCATCTTGTAATCTGATTCATCTTCCTTCGTCCGGCTTCACCCTCCATCTGGAGTTTTCTGAAGTATGGAACGAACATCGCGAGCAACTGGATAACGATGGATGCAGAAATGTACGGCATCACACCGAGAGCAAAGATTGACGCGTTACCGAAGGCACCTCCGGAGAACATGTTCAACAAGCCCACAAGGCCTTGTGAAGATGTTGTCTGGAGACCTGCGAGCATGGACGCATCAATACCCGGAAGCACAACGAAACATCCAAACCTATAAATAAGGACAAGAATGAACGTGTACGCGAGTCTCTTGCGAAGCTCCTCGATCTTGAAGATGTTCTTTATAGTTTCAACGAACTTCATAGAACTACTCGTTTACAACTGCCTTTCCGCCGGCAGCCTCAATTTTGGAAATGGCTGACTTGGAGAACGCGTCTGCAGTCACAGTGACAGCAGTCTTGATCTCGCCGTTACCGAGCACTTTCACCAGTTCGTTCTTTCCGGCATATCCGGCAGCCTTGATTTCAGCTACACCGAATTCCTTAAGACCGCTCTGTGAAGCGAGAGCCTCGATATCCGCAAGGTTTACGGCCTTGTACTCTACACGGGTAGGATTCTTGAATCCGAACTTAGGAAGACGTCTCTGAATAGGCATCTGACCGCCTTCGAATCCAATCTTATGTTCGTAACCGGCACGAGCCTGAGCACCCTTTGTACCACGGGTAGAAGTACCACCCTTACCGGAGCCCTGACCACGTCCCAATCTTTTGCTTGTGTGGGTTGAACCAACAGCTGGTTTCAAATTCTCAAGTTTCATCTTTGGGGTCCTCCTTAGTCTATCACTTCAACTTTGCAGAGATGAGCAATCTTGGCAACCTGACCTGCAGTAACCGGAGTCTTCTCAACCTCTACTGTCTGATGCATGCGGCGGATACCAAGGCAACGAAGGTTGTCCTTCTGACGCTTTGTCTCGCCGTTGCTGCTAATAATTTTGGTAATCTTGAACTTTGCCATAATCGTGTCCTCCTTAACCGTTGAAAACTTTAGTCATAGGAACGCCACGAAGACCGGCAACCGTATATGCATCTCTCATCTGGGTGAGAGCTGCAACTGTCGCCTTCACAAGGTTGTGAGGGTTGGAAGAACCCTTGGACTTCGCAAGTACGTTCTGGATTCCCACAGACTCAAAGACGGCACGCATCGCACCACCGGCCTTTACACCGGTACCAGGAGCAGCCGGCTTCATGAATACGCGAGAACCACCGAACTTGGCCTCCTGCTCGTGAGGGATGGTTGTGTTGATGATAGGAATCTTCACGAGATTCTTCTTTGCATCTTCAACTCCCTTTGAGATAGCAGCTGTAACTTCATTAGCCTTTCCAAGACCATAACCTACAACGCCGTTCTCATCACCTACCACTACGATTGCAGCGAAGCGGAAGTGACGACCACCCTTAGTCACCTTGGTAACTCTCTGGATGGCAACGAGTCTGTCCTTGAGCTCAAGGTCAGATGTCTTTACTCTTTTAACATTTGTATTTGCCATAGTCTCTTCTCTTAGAATACGAGGCCGCCTTCACGGGCAGCATCAGCCAAACTTTTAACTCTTCCGTGGAAAAGGTAACCGCCACGATCGAAGCAGATGGTGGTGATTCCCTTAGCGAGGGCGCGCTCTGCAATTGCCTTTCCGACGATGGCAGCAGCCTCTATACCGGTCTTACCCTTGCACTGAGCAGCAAGCTCCTTATCGTTGGAAGCGGCTGCACAAAGGGTCTTGCCAATCTCATCGTTGACAACCTGTACATAAATCTGCTTATTGCTGCGGAAAACAACCATACGAGGCTTCTCGGCAGTACCGTTGACGTGCTTACGTATACGGTAGTGAATTCTTCTTCTTCTTTCAATTCTGTTGAGTGCCATAATTCTATCCTCCTATTATTTTGCGCCCGCAGTCTTACCAGCCTTACGACGAAGCTGCTCACCGACAAATTTGATACCTTTACCCTTGTATGGTTCAGGCTTACGGAATGAACGAATCTTTGCTGCAACCTGGCCTACAAGCTGCTTGTCACAGCTCTTGAGAATAAGAATCGGGTTCTCACCTTTACGTACATCCGGAACCTCCGCGATGACCTCCTTAGGGAGCATAAGGTGAATCTCATGAGAGAAGCCAAGTGAGAAAACAAGAATATGGCCGCTGAGAGCTACACGGTAACCCACACCGACAAGTTCCTGCTTGATAGTGTACTGCTCGCTTACACCCACTACCATATTGTGTGCAAGTGCACGGTAGAGACCATGCATCGAACGATGACGAGGCTGATCTGTAGGGCGGGCGAACTTGATCTGATTGTCCTCAATGGTGACAGTGATGTCCGGATCTACTTTCTGGGTCATCTCACCGTGAGGTCCTTTAACCTTCAGCACGTTGCCGGCGAGAAGCTCAGCGCTGACACCGGACGGAAGGCTTACAGGCAATTTACCAATTCGTGACATTTAAATAATTGTTTATTGATTAATATACGTAGCAAATAACTTCACCGCCGACGCCAAGCTCCTTGGCTTCCTTGTCGGTAATGATGCCCTTCGATGTGGAGAGGATTACAATTCCGAGTCCGTTGAGGACGCGAGGCATATTCTCTACATCTGTATACTGACGAAGACCAGGAGTTGAAACGCGCTCAATCTTCTTGATAGCGGCCATCTTGGTCTGTGGGTGATACTTGAGAGCAATCTTTATGGTGTTGAACGGAGTTCCCTCCACTACCTTGTAGCTGAGGATATAACCTTTCTCACAAAGAATCTGGGTAAGAGCCACCTTCATCTTTGAAGAAGGAATCTCAACTACCTTTTTTCCTGCAGCGTATGCGTTGCGAATTCGTGTGAGAAAATCTGCAATTGGATCAGTCATATCTATTTATCCTTTTAATTTTTACCAACTTGCCTTCTTTACTCCCGGGATGAGACCGTTGCTGGCCATCTCACGGAACTGAATACGGCTGATGCCGAATGCTCTCATATAGCCCTTTGGACGACCGGTGAGAGAGCAGCGGTTGTGCAGACGGACAGGAGAAGCATTCTTAGGAAGCTTGTCAAGAGCAGCCCAGTCTCCGGCCTCTTTAAGAGCCTTTCTCTTCTCTGCGTACTTAGCAACAAGTTTCGCGCGCTTTACCTCGCGGGCTTTCATTGATTCCTTTGCCATAGTATCTTATTTGTTATGTTTTTTGAAAGGCAGACCGAATGCAGCGAGAAGAGCATGGCACTCCTCGTCGGTACGGGCCGTAGTTACGAATGTGATTTCGAGACCGTGGATGCGAGGGTTCTTATCAATGTCGATTTCAGGGAAAATAATCTGCTCCTTGAGACCGAGAGTATAATTTCCTCTGCCGTCCATATTCTCAGCGACACCGTTGAAGTCACGGCTACGCTGAAGAGCGACTCTGATGAGTTTCTCAAGGAACTCATACATCTTCACGTCACGAAGGGTCACTTTGGTGCCGATAGGCATACCCTTACGGAGCTTGAAGTTAGAGACGTCTTTCTTGGAAGTAGTGATAAGAGCCTTCTGTCCGGTAATGATTGAGAGCTCTTCTGCTGCCTCCTCGACAATCTTCTTGTCCTGAGTGGCATCGCCCACACCCTCGTTGATGGTGATCTTTACGAGGCGCGGAACCTGCATCACGGTAGTATAGGAGAACTGCTTGGTAAGCTTCTCCACGATTTCCTCTTTGTAGACCTTCTTAAGGGCAGGAACATATCCTGCAGGCACAACCTGAGCCTCTACTGGTGCGTTTTTCTTTGCCATAATTACTTGATCTCCTCTCCGGATTTTTTAGCGTAACGAATCTTCTGGTCGCCTTCCATCCTGTATCCTATACGTGTAGGTGTCTTGGTCTTAGGATCGAGAAGATTGAGGTTTGAAATGTGAATAGGAGCCTCCTGCTTGATAATTCCTCCCTGAGGCTGCTTTGTGTTTGGTTTGGTGTGCTTGCTGACCATATTGATACCTTCAACGATAGCGCGATCCTTTGAAGGCTCAACAGACAGGACCTTTCCAGTCTTGCCCTTGTCATTACCGGCATTCACATACACGGTGTCACCTTTCTTAATATGTATCTTCTTCATAATGCTAACTGATTAAAGGACCTCCGGTGCCAGTGAGACGATTTTCATAAAATTGGCGCGGAGCTCTCTGGCAACAGGGCCGAAGATACGGGTTCCGCGGAGATCACCGGCATTATTGAGAAGAACGCAAGCATTCTCATCGAAACGGATGTAAGATCCGTCCGGACGCCTGATCTCTTTCTTAGTGCGTACCACTACAGCTTTTGACACTGTACCCTTTTTGGCGTCACCGCCAGGGATAGCACTCTTGATTGCAACGACAATAGTGTCGCCGACAGTCGCATAACGATGGTGGGTTCCTCCAAGCACACGGATGCAAAGAACTTCCTTTGCACCGCTGTTGTCGGCCACCTGTAAACGTGTTTCCTGCTGTATCATAATATGCTATTTTGCTTTTTCTACGATTTCTACTAATCTCCAGTTCTTGGTCTTGCTCAACGGGCGAGTCTCCATGATGCGTACTGTATCCCCGATACCGCACTCGTTCTTCTCATCCTGAGCAACAAACTTGGTGGTCTTCTTGACGAATTTTCCGTACAAAGGATGTTTCTCTTTGATTTTAACGGCAACGATGATGGTCTTATCCATCTTATTGCTGACCACTACTCCTGTTCTTTCCTTACGAAGATTTCTTTCCATAAGACTTCTCTGATTTAGTTCTGTTTCTCTTTTTCAGCAAGGATAGTGATCATAAGAGCGATATCCCTTCTGGTCTTACTAATTTTGGAAGTGTCCTCCAATGGAGAAATCGCGTGATTAATCTTCATTGTGTCAAGATTGTTCTTCTCAATCTCAATACGGTCGCGCAGGTCTGCTACAGACATTTCGCGTGCTTCTGATGCTTTCATTTCTCTTTCTCCAATAAACTATTCAACATAATCCCTGCGTACCACAAACTTGGTAGCGATAGGAAGCTTGTTGGCACCGAGGCGCATAGCCTCTTTTGCAACTTCGAGCGATACTCCTTCAGCCTCGAAAATGATACGGCCCGGAGTGATAGGGGCTACGAATGCATACGGATCACCCTTACCTTTACCCATACGGGTATCGAGAGGTTTCTTGGTGATAGGCTTTACAGGGAATACCCTGATCCAGATCTGACCTTCACGGTTCATACGACGTGAGATTGCCTGACGCGCAGCCTCAATCTGCTGCGCTGTAAGCCAACAATTTTCAAGGGTCTTGATACCGAAAGAACCGAACGCAAGCTGGTTGCCTCTCTGGGCATTACCCTTCATGCGGTTTTTCTGCTCCCTTCTAAATTTTGTTCTCTTAGGTTGTAACATCTCAGTATTACTTTTAAAAATAAAAAATCAACTAAATCCCTGAAAACCAGATTCTTACGCGGAAAGAAGCCAATTTTTGGGACTGCAAAGATAGTAAAAAAATTTGAATTATCCTCATATCGCGAAGAAATTTTCAAATATTTTCGACCGGGAATTTGAACACTCAACTATCGCTTTTTCAACCAATTGCGCAATGTATTCAAAAATATTTCCGAGCATTTTGGACATGTAATAAACACACGCAACTACATACTCTATCCGGCACGGTTTACGCTCGGAAACGGGGCCTTCGAAATTTGATTTTTGACAAGTATGCTTATATTTGCAGACCGTGAAACAGAAAGCGTTTTTCATACTTGTGCTCCTTCTGTTGTCCTCCGTGTGCATAGGACAAACAGGAACGAAAATCACCGGATACCCGATGTACTTCGAAGTTACACCGCAGGGAGATACCGTGTTTATGGAAACGCTTGACCCTGTATGGATAATTCCCAAAGGGCGAAAAATGAAAAGCGGAGACTGGAGGCGGTACTATAAACTCGTTTACAATTTCAACAAAGTGTACCCGTACGCCCTTGTCGGACGCAAGATGATGGCGCAGGTGGACAGCACATTGGCCGCGGACGCAAGCAAACGCAGAGAGCGCAACCGATATATAAACGATGTCGAAAAAGAGCTGTTCAGGCTGTTCGAAAAAGACATCCGCCACATGACGGTAACCCAGGGCCTTGTGCTTATGCGCCTTGTGGACAGAGAATGCGGCATGAACGCCTATGAAATCATCAAGACCTACGAAAGCGGATTCGCCGCCAATTTCTGGCAGCTCGTTGCAAGATTGTTTTCCCAGAATCTCAAGACGCGATACAATCCGGCCGCGGGAGGAGAAGATGCCCAGATAGAAGAACTGTGCCGAATCTGGGATTCCGGCGAATGGAACAGTTTCTACTTCTCGATATTTATGGAATACCCGCAACAGACCGTCATAAAGACGGAGCGGCTTTCGAGTGAAGTGAAAAAGTAATCCCGTCAAATCTCGCGTACGACCAGCCCCCGTCCATCCAGTCCTTGAGAACCACAAGACGCGCACCGCCCGGGGTCTGCATGTTCACGGCATCATGATAGTGCCCGAACACAAAGAAATCCACCTTGTGCGAAGATTCGGCCTCAGCGGCATAGCGGAACAGCGGCTCATCTTCACCTCTGAAGGTATATGGAGCGTGCGTTCTCCTGTTGGACTTGGACAGTCCCATGCCAATCCGATAGGCAATCCACGGATGCAGCAAAGAAAAGACGCGCTGGGCGAATCTGTTTCGAAACACCTTTATCATCATACGGTAGCCACGCTTGGCTCCTCCGAGCAAATCCCCGTGCCCAAGACAAAACTCCTTGCCGTACAGATTAAAGAATCCCGGCTGCTCAAAGCGTTTCATTCCGATGCTTTCGAAATACGAAAAAGTCCAGATATCATGATTGCCGGGGCAGAACCAGATCTCCACACCGGACTCCATGAGCATAATGAGGTGGGCCACCACCCGGGAACCTTCCCTCGGAATCACATCCCGGTATTCGTACCAGAAATCCCAGATATCGCCAAGCAGATACAGGGCCTTGGTCTCAGGATTGTCAATCGCTTTCAAAAAGGACACAAATCGCTCTTCCCTGTCGGCAGGATCCCCGACGGGCAGTCCGAGATGGACATCCGACACAAAATATACAGACTTCCTATCCGCCATCTACATAAAAATCAACAAGAGCACGGCCACTACTGCACAGTACAATGCAAACCACCGCATTTTGGACTTTTTCACCAGCGCAACCATCAGCCTGCAGGCAAAAAGACCGGAGATGAACGCAGCGACAAAGCCACACAACAAAGGCACCACGCCTATTGCCGAGGCGATTCCCTCTCCCGAGGCCATATCAATCACGCTAAGCAGCTGCTCTCCGATAATAGGGACCAGAACCATAAGGAACGAGAATTGGGCCATATTCTCACGTTTCACCCCGCAGACAAGTCCCGTGGCAATGGTAGTACCGGAGCGGGACAGACCTGGAGCAACGGCACATGCCTGACCAAGTCCGACCAGAGCCGCCTGCCAATACGAAATACCGTTGCGATACTCTTTGGCGGAGAGCCCCTTGAACCGGAAGAAATCCGAGAACAACAGCAACAGTGCCGTTACAATGAGACAAACTGCCACTGTCGTTATCCCTCCCCCGAACAAAGCCTCGACCCTGTCCTTGAAGAAAAGGCCCACAATGGCAACGGGAATCATCGAAACGCATATTTTCAGGAAATAATCCGTCTCATCATTATATCTGAATTTCAGCAGCCCCTTAAGAATTTTCACAATCACAGACCAGAACACCACGATAGTACTCAATACCGTAGCAAAATGCACCGTGACCGTGAAGTCCAAAAAACCTTCGGGGTCAACTCCGAGAATTTCCCTGAAAATCGACAAATGTCCACTGCTGCTGACCGGAAGGAACTCCGTCAAGCCCTGAACCAGCCCCAACAAAAAGGCTTCCCACCATTCCATAACCTATTTCTTCTTTTTAGTTTCCTTGAATTCGCCGAGAATTGACACCGCTATCACCACAATTCCTGCAAGAATCACAATCGGAGCTGCAACGAGCCGGCGGAAATCAAACATATCATAGTTAAACACCTGAGGGTCCTTCATGCCGCCTCCGGAAAGCAAAAGCAATCCGGCCACCATTACCAGCACTCCGGCCAGCATAAGTCGAAGTCCCTTGGCCGAGACAGATATCTTATTCTCGTTCATAATCATCAATAGTATAAATCATCTTTATCAGCCGCAACGAGCCGGTTAACCACGACAAGCGTACTCAACTCGCAAACCGCCATACCGCAAACGAACATAGCGCCGAAAGACAGCAAAACAGAGCCGGTATCGGCAATGGAATACATGAGAGGAAAAGACCTTTTGAGCGCAAACAGAAGCAGCAGCAGGATGGATGACGCCACCACCGATGACACCAACGCCTGCACAAACGCCGCTTTAAGGAACGGTCTCCTGATAAATGCCCGGGTCGCCCCGACCAGTTTCATGGTATGGACAGTGAAACGCTTGGCATATACGCTCAACCGTACCATATTGCCAATCAGCACGAAAGACACAAACAGAAGAAGCAATACCAGCAGAGCGAAGACCACCGAAATTCTCTTTATGTTGGTGTCCAGCATCGCTATAAGCTCTCCCTGATCGTCAACCTCCGAGACAAGCGGAGACGAAGAAAGCGACTTCGACACGACAGCCAAACTGTCAGGAACCATATATGCGGCATCAATCGTAATTTCAACCGACACCGGCACCGGAGTTGTCCCGAAAACGGACAAAAACCCCTCTCCGAGCATATCTTCAAGTTCCTTTTTGCCCTCTTCGCGGGTCACCACGTGCGCATCCTTCACAAACGGAAGCCACAGAATCGATGATTTGTATTTCTCCGCCTCCGCATCCGATGCATCTTCCCTCAACAACACGGATACCTTCACGCTCTCCTTGAGATACCTGGATACACTGCCGGCGTTGACAAGAACAAGCAGGGCGACACCAATCAGCAGAAGCAGAAGACTGATGCCAACCACACTCGAAAGATAGGCATTCGCCATACGGCGCCTCATGATTTTTCTTTCCTGTCGGGACATATCGCGCATTTGAAACCCCCAAATATAGTGAATAATCCAGTATCAAATCATACAAACAAACGAAAAAATTTGTATCTTTGTATCTATGAGTGAAATAAAGAAGAGAATACTATTCGTCAATTCCGAGATTTATCCCTATCTTCCGGAGACCCCAATCTCCAAAATAGGGAGATTTCTTCCTCAGGGCATACAGGAGCACAAGAGAGAAATCCGTTCTTTCATGCCCCGGTACGGATGCATCAATGAAAGGAAAAATCAGCTGCATGAAGTTATCAGACTTTCGGGAATGAACCTCATAATCAGCGACATCGACAGACCATTGATAATAAAAGTAGCTTCAATATCACCTGCAAGAGTCCAGGTGTACTTTATTGACAACGAAGATTATTTCAAGCGGAAGCAACTGTTCCATGACGATAACGGGGAGTTTTTCCCTGACAACGACGAGAGGGCAATTTTCTTCGCCAGAGGCGTCCTTGAAACAGTCAAAAAGCTGCGTTGGGCTCCGGACATAATACATTGCCAGGGATGGATTTCCCACCTTGTGCCCGTGTATCTTAAGAAAGAATACAAGGACGATCCGATTTTTTCTTCAAGCAAGGTTGTCCTTTCTTTGTATGACGATACTCCTAAGGCTGACTTTTCTTCATCTTTCGTTGAAAAGGCATGTTTCGGACAGATTACAGCCGATGACATCAAGCAGCTTGACAATGCCAATGGCATAAATCTTGCTCGTACAGCCGTTCAGTACTCCGATGGTATCATTCTTGGCGCAGAACAGACCGACAGCGAAGTCGTTTCGTACGCTCAGGAGCGCGGCCTGCCGATACTGCCTTACAGCAAGGAGGCCATCGAGGGCGGTACTTATATTGATGATTACTGCGAATTTTATGACAACATCTAAAATAAGCGTTCGCATACTCGGACTGGCAGCCGTCATTCTCGGCTGTCTTTCTTGTGTGGAAAACGACACTTCTCTGGGATCGAATCTGGTTCCATTGGGACAAAAATACAAGTTCTACACGGCTTCTCTTCCAATAGACAATGTGGAGATTGCTATGGCGGACAGCCTCACAGGATTCTCCAG